>NZ_AP027059.1:303490-606980 GCF_030295325.1 Haliovirga abyssi
TAAAAGTACTTTCAGTATCTATAATAACAGCAGTAGTAAGTGAGGCAATAGCACAAAAATTAATGGGAAGAAAAATCCAGATAAAAGATGGGAGTGCAATAATAACAGGAATATTATTTGCATTTGTAGTTCCACCAACATTACCATGGTGGATAACTATGATTGGGGCAGGAGTATCTATAATTTTAGGTAAAATGGTTTTTGGAGGATTAGGGCATAATGTATTCAATCCTGCATTAATAGGAAGAGCTTTTTTGTTAGCATCATGGCCAGTAGCAATGACAAGTTGGATTGGCGTAGATGGAAAAGCTGGGCCTACAATTTTAGGAGTATTAAAAGAGCATGGATTTTCAAAAGTTTTAGATATGTTTGGGAATCAAGGAGCTATGTATACGAAACTATTTTTAGGGAATGTAGGAGGGTCTTTAGGAGAAACTTCTGTATTAGCACTATTAATAGGAGCTGGATATTTATTATATAAAAAACAAATTACATGGCATACTCCAGTAGTTTATATTGGAACAGTATTTGTATTAATGTGGATATTTGGACAAGATCCATTAATGGAAATTATGTCAGGTGGACTTATATTAGGAGCATTCTTTATGGCAACAGATATGGTAACAACTCCATATACATCTAAAGGAAAAATATTGTTTGGACTTGGAGCTGGAATATTAGTTGTTTGGATAAGATTAAAAGGAGGGTATCCAGAAGGAGTAGCTTATTCAATTTTATTAATGAATGGAGTAACGCCTCTTATAAATATGTATACTAGACCTCGTATCTTTGGGGGGGTGAAAAATAATGGGTAAAATCATTCATTATGGATTAGTGCTTATGACAATAGCTGTTATTTCAGCTGGAATACTTGGATTTGCGGATATTAAAACTAAAGATACTATTGCAAATATAAATATAAAAATGGAAAAAGCAGCGATGAAAGAAGTAATGCAAAAAGTTAAAAAATTTGATAAATCAAAAGAAAAAAAATCAGGAAATTTTAAATTTATACCTGGTTATAATAGTAATAATAGCTTAGAGGGATATGCTGTAAAAGTTGTAACACCTGGTTATGGTGGAGATATAGTTTTTATGTTAGGGATAGATTTATCTGGAAATATAGTTGGATTAAAAGTAATCTCTTCATCAGAAACACCTGGACTTGGAGCTAATATAAATAAGAAAAAATGGCAAAAACATTGGGTTGGTAAAAATAGAAATTATAAATTTAATAAATCTGTAGATGCTTTTGCAGGAGCTACAATATCTCCAAGAGCAGTTTATAGAGGAATAAGTGAAGCACTTGCTGCTTTTGAAAAAATTAAATAAGGAAGGTGAAAAAATGGCTGAGAATAAATATTATAGTACATTTATAAAAGGGATATTTAAAGAAAATCCTACTTTTGTATTATTATTAGGATTATGTCCTACGCTAGGGGTTACATCTTCTGCAATAAACGGTTTTGCAATGGGAGCAGCAACTTTAGCGGTACTTTTTGTATCAAATATACTTATATCATTAATTAGAAATATAATACCTGATAAAATAAGAATACCAGCATATATAATGGTAATAGCTTCATTAGTAACCGTTGTAGATATGACAATGCATGCTTATGCTTATGATCTTTATAAAGTGTTGGGACTATTTATACCTTTAATAGTGGTGAATTGTATAATACTTGGGAGAGCAGAAGCTTTTGCATCTAAAAATGGAATTTTATTATCGGCTTTAGATGGATTGGGAATTGGGTTAGGATTTACATTGTCATTAACTGTATTAGGAGCAATAAGAGAAATTTTAGGAAATGGTTCAATATTTAATATTCATTTATTTGGAGCACATTTTCAACCTGCTATAATATTTATATTACCTCCTGGAGCATTTATTACAATAGGATTTTTAATGGCAGGAATAAATATAATAAAAAATAGAAAAACTAAATAGGAGGTGTAATAATTGGAATTAAGTAAGCTTTTTGCGATAATAATAGGTTCAATATTTATAAATAACTTTATATTCTCAAGATTTTTAGGGCTTTGTCCATTTATGGGAGTATCAAAAAAGATAAGTTCATCAGTAGGAATGGGAATGGCTGTAACATTTGTAATGACATTAGCATCTTCTGTAACTTGGGTAGTGTATGAATATTTATTAAAACCGTTTAATTTAGAATATTTACAAATAATAGCTTTTATATTGATAATAGCTTCTCTTGTACAATTTGTAGAGATGGTAATACAAAAAACAAGTCCTAATTTATATAAGGCTTTAGGAGTATTTTTACCATTGATTACAACCAATTGTGCGGTTCTTGGAGTTGCAATATTAAATATTCAAGAAAAATATAATTTTATAGAAACAACAGTAAATGGGTTTGCAGCAGCAGTTGGATTTACAATGGCTTTATTATTGTTGGCAGGAGTAAGAGAAAGACTTGATTATGCAGATGTACCAAAAGCATTTCAAGGAATTGCAATAGCATTCATAAGTGCTGGGTTATTGGCTTTGGCATTTATGGGATTTAGTGGAATGAAAATATAACCTGATTGGAGGTAAGTTATGGGAGCAATATTAATACCAGTATTAGTTTTAGGAGGATTAGGACTGTTTTTAGGAGGATTTTTAGCATATTCGGCTAAAAAATTTGAAGTTAAAATGGATCCAAATGTAGAAAAAGTATTTGAAGCATTACCAGGAGCAAATTGTGGAGCTTGTGGATATCCTGGATGTAGTGGTTATGCAGAAGCAGTAGCTGGTGGAAAAGCAGAAATAAATTTATGTGCACCAGGTGGTGGAGCAGTAGTTGAAAAAATAAGTGAAATAATGGGATTGAATGCGGATATTGATGAAGAAAAAAAAGTTGCACGAGTTATGTGCCATGGAGATAATAGTAAAACAACTAAAAAATTTGAATATGATGTAACTTTAAAAAGTTGTGCAGCTTCTAATCTATATTATATAGGAGATAAAAGTTGTACATATGGATGTTTAGGATATGGAGACTGTGTAGCAGTTTGTCCTTTTGATGCAATTCATATAAACGATAAGGGAATAGCAGAAGTTGATGAAGAAAAATGTACTGCTTGTGGAAAATGTGTAATTGAATGTCCAAAACATATTATAAACATAGTTCCTGAAAAAAGTAGACATACAGTATTTTGTTCATCAAAAGATAAAGGAGCAGATTCAAGAAAAGTTTGTGATGTATCTTGTATAGGGTGTGGAATATGTGCTAAAAATTGTCCAGTTAATGCAATTACTGTTGAAAATAATTTAGCAAAAATAGATCCAGAGATATGTATAAACTGTGGAATATGTGAATTAAAATGTCCAACAAACGCAATTAAAAGTGATATAAAAGAGATAAAAAAAGCACATATAGAAGAAGAAAAATGTGTAGGGTGTACAATGTGTGCAAAAGTTTGTCCAGTAGATGCAATTGAGGGAGAATTAAAACATAAACATAAGATAATAGAAGAGAAATGTGTAGGATGTGGAGCTTGTGTGGAGAAATGTCCAACTAAAGCAATAACATTAAATACAGTAGTTGAAAAAAATTAAAACTTAAGAGTAAAAATAAAGATAAGCGTTATGCTTATCTTTATTTTTTTGTAAAATTATTTTACACAATATAAAAAAAGGAAAACTAGAAAAAAAGAGTATAATATAGTATACGAAAATATATAATTGTATATTATTTTAGTATACAATGATTAGACCCCCAAAAGGTAGTTTTCTAAAATCATACCACTACATATAGTTTCGTAAAAACTTTCGAACACTATATGTAGTGGTATGAAGAAAACTAAATACATTTTTGTGGATCAATCATACAATTATAATACGTGAAATATAATTTTTTGTATTAAATTAAGCGCTGAAAATATTAAAATTTAGAAAGTAGAGTAAAACAGATGAAAATTTTAGATTATTTATTAAGAAATAAAGATAAAATAATTTTAGAAACAGCAAATCATATATTTTTAGTTTTTGTATCAATAATAATTGCTTCAATATTTGGGATTTTAATAGGAATATTTATATCTAAAAATAAAAAGAAAGAAAAAATAGTATTAAAAATAGCAGAAATATTTATGACTATTCCAAGCCTGGCATTATTTGGAGTTTTGGTAATAGTTTTATCACCATTAAAAATGGGGATAGGAAAAGTCCCTGCTATTATAGCACTAGTTATCTATTCGTTAATGCCAATAATAAGAAATACAATATTAGCAATAAATAATGTAAGAAATGAATTAATAGAAGTGGCGGTAGGAATGGGAATGAGTAAAACAGAAATTTTATTTAAAATAAAAATACCTTTAACCGTTCCAACTATAATGGCTGGAGTAAGAAATTCAGCAGTTATGGGAATAGGAATAGCAACAATTGGATACTATATTGCTTCTGGTGGATTGGGATATTTTATATTTTATGGATTAACACGAGGAAATTATGAAATGGTTATTTTAGGAGTTATTATTTTAAGTTCATTAGGAATTTTAGTTAATTATTTATTTTTAAAATTAGAATATTTTTTGACACCTAAAGGAATTAGAGAAGATAAAAAATAGTAAAGTTGGAGGATAAATTGAGTATAGAATTTATAAATATAAGTAAAAAATATGGGAAGTTTTGGGCTTTAAAAGATATAAATTTGAAATTACAAAAAGGTAAAATAAATATATTGATAGGAACTTCCGGTTCTGGAAAAACTACATTGTTGAAATTAATTAACAGATTAATAGATAGAGATAGTGGAGAAATTTTAATAAATAATAAAAAAATTAATGATATTGATGTTATTGAACTTAGAAAAAGTATGGGATATGTTGTACAAGAGATTGGACTTTTTCCACATTATACAGTTTATGAAAATATAGCAGTAGTTCCAAAACTTTTAAAATGGGATGAAGAAAAGATAAAAAACAGAGTTTGTGAACTATTAGAAATGGTAAATTTAGATCCAGAAAGATTTATGGATAAATATCCACGAGAATTAAGTGGTGGTCAGAAACAGAGAATAGGAGTAGCAAGAGGTTTGGCATCTGACCCGGAAATAATACTTATGGATGAGCCATTTGGTGCTATAGATCCAATAAATAGAGAGGAATTACAAAATTCATTTTTAGAGATTCAAAAGAAAATAAAAAAAACAATAGTATTTGTAACTCACGATATAAGAGAAGCATTAAAATTAGGCGATTATATAACAGTTATGAACAAAGGAATAATAGAGGGAACAGGAAAAAAAGAGGATATAATAAAAGAAACTAAAAATAGTTTTATAAAAGATATATTGGGAGATTTTAGTTATATAAAGTATTTAGAATTTATGAACAGTGATAATAAAATAGAGGAGATAAAAAGAATAGAGAATCAAAATAATGTATATGAAGATAAACAGATAGTATATAGTGATTTTTCTGAAAATTATTATTTTCTTACAGATAGAGAGGAAAAGTTTGTTGGGTATTTAAAAAAAGAAGAATTTAATAAAAATATGAAAAATTTAAAAAAAGATTTTATAGATGAAAGTTCAAATTTATTAGAGGCTTTAAATAAAATGATTTTTAATAAGGAAACAATGATACCTGTATTGAATAATAAAAAACTTATTGGGGTATTAAGATTTGAATCTATTATAGAGTAGTAGCGGTTGACCTATGTTGTCCAGATATTAATATATATATGGGCGAACACAGGGGTTCGCCCATACAGTGTTATTTTTAAACAGTTTATAAGGAGAAAATATGGGATTTGATATATATTACATTTTAGAAAAAATATTTCAACATTTATATATTTTTATAATCTCTTGGGGAATGGCTATAGTTGTAGGGAGTCTTATATCTATATTTATTACAAGAGAAAAACATAAAAAAATTGGAACGAAAATATTGATTTTAACAGGAACATTACAAGCAGTGCCGAGTATTGCTATTATTGCTATAATTTTTTTATTTGTAGGAATAGGAATTGTTCCTGCGATAATATCTTTATTTTTATATAGTTTAGTTCCAATTATATTTAATAATACATCAGCTTTATTAAATGTAGATAAAAATTATATAGAGATTGCTAAAGGTATGGGTATGAATAAAAAGGAAATATTATTAAAAATTGAAATTCCATTATCAATGTCATCTTTTTTTTCAGGAATAAAAAATGCTGCAGTTATAGATATTGCAACTGCTACTGTGGCTTCTGCAATTGGAGGTGGAGGTTTAGGAGAAATAATATATATAGGAATTAGTAATTTTGATAATGAAAGTATAATTTTAGGATCTTTATTGGTATCTTTATTGGCAATTTTTGTGAATGAATCTATAGAAATAGTAGAAAGAAAAGTAATAAAATATAAAGAATATTGATAAAAGATGGAGTATTAAAAGTTTATGAAAACTATGGTAAAAAATAAGAAAACAAAAAAGAATGCAACGCAGAGACGCAGAGGTCGCAAAGATTCACAGAGGAAAACTTGTGTAGAAAATAACATTTAGAAATGGATTTAAAAAGGAAACTTTATTTGACAATATTATAAAAATACATAGGAGGTGAAAACAATGATAAAAGTAATGTTTAATAACACGCTTATAGCTGAAACTAATAATTGTATAGCTGTAGAAGGAAATTATTATTTTCCACTAGAAGATGTAATGATAAAATATTTAGGGAAAAGTGACTATCATACAGTTTGTCCTTGGAAAGGTGATGGAAGTTATTATAATTTGAAAGCAGAGGGAAAAGTAGTAGAAAATGCAGCTTGGTATTATCCAGAGCCAAAAGAAGAAGCTAAAAAAATCAAAAATTATATAGCATTTGATAAAAAAGTATTTAATATTTCAGAGGAATAAGAGGATTAGAAAAAACAGGGTATGTTGCCACGTGCCCTGTGGATATATTTGTAAATAACTAATGATAGTGGGGGAGGGAAGCAAATGAGTTATATAATTTTAGTAGTAATAATTTTAATTATTTTCCATATATTTATTCATAAAAAAAAATTATATTTACTTCCTGAAAAAAATAATAATCCTATTATTTTAATAAGGAAAAAGAAAATTAAATATATGAATGGAGCAGCAAAATGTATATTTTATCAAAAAGAAGATTTGGATATATTAGAAAATGAAGTAATGAAAAGTAATTATAAAGAATTTGAGGTTAAAATTAATAATAGTTATTATAATTTTAATGTAAGTACAATAGATAAAAATTCATATAATTTATATGGAAAGAATATAACAAAATTAAAAGAAACAGAAAAAAAATTAGAAATCACGTCTAAAATATTTGAAATATCTAAAGATGGAATATTAATATTGGATGAAAATTTTGTTATAATTGCAGTAAATGATGCATTTACAAAAATATCTTTATTTACTGAAGAAGAATATATAGGAAAAAAGATATGGGACACTACAGGGTTACTTGAGAGAAAAGAAGAATTTAAAAATATACTGAAAGCTTTATTAAAATTAGATTATTGGGAAGGAGAAACATGGTTTAGAAAAAAAACAAAAGAAATTTATAACGTATATTTAAAAATAAAAATAATACGTAGAAATAAAAAAATTATTAATTATATAATTTCTATAGAAGATATAACGTATTTGAATAAAATAGAGCAAAGAACTAATTTTATTAAAAATTATGATCTGTTGACAGGACTACATAATAGAAATTTTATTATAGAAAAAGTTGAAAAATATTTTGCTGAAAATAAAAAAATTTATTTATTATATTTGGATATTGATAATTTTAAAAAAGTTAATGATTCTTTAAATTACAAAGCTGGTGATAAAATTTTAAATGACTTGTCAGAATATTTGAAAAGTTGTGTTAATAGTTCAGATGAATTGGGAAGATTAGAAGGGGATAAATTTGTTTTATTATATGAAGAAAAAGATTATAATGAAAAAGAAATTTTAGATAAATTATATAAAATTTTTAAATTACCATTTAAAACATATGAAAATCCATTTTTAGATGAAGTAAAAGATGTATATTTGAATTTTAGTTTAGGGATAGCATATTCTGAAAATAGTAACAAAAGTGCTTTTGATTTAGTAAAAAATGCGGAAATAGCAATGTACGATTCAAAAGTTGATAAGAAAAATAGTTTTAGAAATTATGAAAAACTAAAAAATAGAGATTTGATAAAAGAGGTAGAATTAGAAAGTGATTTAAGAAAAGCTATAGAAAATGATGAATTTATAGTATATTATCAGCCACAAATAATGATACCAGAAGAAAAAATATTAGGAATGGAAGCATTAATAAGATGGCAAAGTCCAAAAAGAGGATTTGTAAATCCTGGTGGATTTATTGAATTTGCAGAAAAAAGTGGACTTATAGTAGAAATAGGAGAAATTGTATTTGAAAAAAGTTGTAAATTTTTTAAAGAACTTATGGAAAATGGCAGAAAGGATTTACTGTTATCAGTAAACTTATCACCATTACAATTTGATGATATAGATTTAATAGATAAAATAATGAGTATTGTAGAAAAATATAATATACCTACAAATAAAATTAAACTTGAAATCACAGAGAGTTTAATAATGAAAGATATGGATAATAATATAAAAAAAATGGAAGAGTTAAAAAGTTTAGGTTTTAAATTTTCAATGGATGACTTTGGGACTGGCTATTCTTCACTTAGCTATTTGAAAAATTTTCCATTAGATTTTTTGAAAATAGATCAGAGTTTTATAAGAAATTTGCGTGATGATGAAAGCGATAAAAATCTTGTGAAAGCTATTTTAGATATTGGGAAAATATTTAAATTGGGTGTAATAGCAGAAGGTGTAGAGACGAAAGAACAATTAGAATTTTTAAAAGGGATAGGAGTAACCGAAATACAAGGATATTATTATAGTAAACCAATAAGTGATACAGAGTTTATAAAATTTTTAGAAAAAGAGTAAAAATTAGGAGGAGAAAATGAAAAAATTATTATTGTTAGGTATCTCATTACTGTTATTTGTTAATGTAATGGCAAAAGATGTTGTAGTTGGAGCAAAAATGTTTACTGAAGGGTATGTTGTATCAAATTTAATATCAGAATTACTGAAAAAAGATGGATTTAATGTAAAAGAAAATTTTGGAATGAGTTCTTTCCCACTTAGAAAAGCACAAGAGACAGGTCAAATAGATATATATCCAGAATATACTGGAACTGCATGGGGAGCTTATTTTAAAAAGAAAGAATTGATAAAGAATCCTAAAAAATTATATGAAGAAGTAAAAAAATTGGATTATCAAAAAAATAAGTTGGTTTGGTTAGATATGATAAATGTGAATAACACTTATGCTTTAGCCATAAGAAAAGATTTTGCTAAAAAATATAATTTGAAAAGTTTAACTGATTTGGCAAATTTGATAAAAGTAAATAAAAAAATAAAATTTGGAATAAATCCTGAATTTTATAAAAGAGCAGATGGATTTTGGGCAATGGCGAAACATTATAAAATGAAAATAAAAAGAAATGAAGTTAAATTAATGGATGCGGGAATAGTATATCAAGCTGTGGCAAGTAAAAAAATAGATGTAGCAATGGCATATTCTACAGATGCTAAGATAAAAAAATATAATTTGAAAGTATTAAAGGATGATAGTAGTTTTTTCCCATATTATAATTTAGCAGTTGTAGTGAGAGAAGAAACTTTGAAAAAATATCCTGAAATAAGAGAAGATTTAAAAGTGTTATCTGATAAATTAACAGAAGAAGATTTGATAGATTTGAATTATAAAGTTGATGTAGAGGGGAAAGAACCTAAAGAAGTTGCAAAATGGTATTTGAAAAATAAAATGTAAAAGTTGTTTTTAAGCCATTCCTAAATAAGAGATAATAGATTATTATAATCTATTATCTCTTATTTTTTCATCTAATAGGAAAGTATAAATTTATTCAGAAAATAAGCTACGCCATTTTTTTGAAATATGCGATTTTTCAAAGCAAAATTTTTCAGAAACCAAAAATTTAGAAAAACATTTATGTTCTACCAGATGAAGCGGAGTTTATTTTTTTATAAAGTATTATTTCCCAATTTTGAGTTGTATTTTCTAATTTAAAATAGTATGCTATATATGCAATAGATAAAAGTAGGAATATGAGAAATATTATATATAGAGATATAAAGTTTAAAATTAGAGATAGAGCTAAAAAGATAAAAGTAAATAATATTGTAAACAGCATTATGATTAAATGAATTAGTCGTTCGTGGGATAATATAGTTATGGCAGTTCTATGGATATTTATATCTAAATTTTCAGATGTTATGTAGTTGTTATGTTGTGTTATGAATTCATTTATATTTTTCATTTGAGATGACCTCCTTGATTTTATTTAGGAAGGCTTAAAAACAACTTTTATATTTTATTATAAAATATAAAAAACTTATTTTTTAAACCTTCCTTAATTATACTTTATAAATGTGTTAGAAGCAATAGATGATTTAGCCACAAAAATAATGGAGGGATTTTTATGAATATTAATGATTTGAAAAACTATTGTTTGAATAAAAAAGGAGTTTATATCGATTTTCCTTTTGATGATAGAACTATTACTTTTAAAATAGGGTCAAAGATGTTTGCACTTTCAGATATAAAAACAGGTGAAGAAAAAAATTTAAAGGTAAATTTAAAATGTAATCCTGAATTAGCAATGGATTTGAGAAATATTTATGAAGGAGTTATTCCAGGATGGCATATGAATAAAAAACATTGGAATAGTGTATTTTTGAATAGTGATATCCCAATTAATGAAATTTTTAAGATGATAGATCATTCATATGAATTGGTTTTTAAATCTTTGAAAAAATCAGAAAAAGCAAAGATAGAGGTATAAAAGTAGAAAAAAATATTATTTCTGAAAGGAGAAGAATTATGAAAAATGTATTAATTGTGGAAGATGAAAGTGCAATGAGAAAAATAATAAAAGATTATTTGATTAGAGATAATTTTCGTGTTTTTGAAGCAGAAGATGGAGAAAAAGCCATTGATATGTTTTATAGTCAGAAGATTGATTTGATAATTTTGGATATAATGATTCCAGGTTATGATGGATGGTCAATTTGTAGAAGAATAAGAGAGGATTCAACAGTTCCAATTATAATGTTGACAGCCAGAAGTGCAGAAGAAGATGAAATTTTTGGATTAGAATTAGGAGCTGATGAATATATTACAAAACCATTTAGTCCTAAAGTATTAATGGCAAGAATAAAAAATATTTTTAGAAGGGTTGAAAATAGTGACAATGAAAACGGAAATACAGAATTTGGAGAACTTAAAATAAATAATAAAAGTCATCAAGTATATTTAGAAAATAAAGAGTTAAAATTATCTCCAAAAGAATATGAGTTATTACTGTTTTTTTCGGAGAATAAAGATAAAGCTATATCAAGAGAAGAAATTTTAAATAAAATTTGGGGATATGACTATTTTGGAGACTTGAGAACTATAGATACACATATAAAAAGGTTGAGAAAAAAATTAAATGGGAAATTTATTATAACTGTAAGAGGAACTGGATATAGATTTGAGGTGGAAGAATGAAAATTAAAATGTCTTTAACAATAAAATTTTATTTGATAATAGTATCTTCTTTGATTTTTGCAATAGGGATATCTATATTGATTAGTAATTTTATGTTGAGTAAATATTATATTGTGCAAAGGGAAAAAAAGATAAAGAATATAGCTGTAACTTTACAAGAAATAGATGTTAATTCAGCTTTTAAAGATGAATTTGAAAAATTAAAAAACAAGAATGATATAAATATATTATTTTTAAATAAAGTTCCAGATTTTATAGCAGAAAATTCAATGTTACAAATAATGATGGCATTAAGTTATGTAACGAAAGATGAAATAAAAAGAGTTTATAATGGAGAGATTATATTAAAAAAAGAGTATAGTGTTATAACTTCTAGAAATGAAATAATTGTACTTACTAAAACTAAAAATGGAATAATATTAGCATTAACTAGCTCAATTGCTTCTGTAAAAGAATATGTAAATACAGTAATTAGATTTGGGATATTTACTGGAATAATAGCATTAATTTTAACAATTTTTATAAATGGATTTTTTGTAAAAAAAATATTATTTCCATTGAAAAAGCTAAAAGAGATAGCGGAAAAAATGGCTAAATTAGATTTTAGTGATAAATTTGATATTGAAACAGGAGATGAAATAGAAGAATTTGGGAAAACATTTAATTATTTATCTAATGAATTGGAATTTAATTTAACAAAAATAAAATCTGTGTCAGAAAAATTAACTCTAGAGATAAAAAAAGAGAAAGAGATAGAAAGAAAAAGAAAAGAATTTATTGGTAATGTAAGTCACGAATTAAAAACTCCAATAGCGTTAATAATGGCATATTCAGAGGGGTTAAAAGATAATGTAGCAATTGTAGAAGATAGAAATTATTATTGTGATGTAATATCTAGTGAAGCTAAAAAAATGGACAATCTAGTAAAAGAATTATTAGGATTAATGAAAATAGAAAAAGAAGAAAAAAAATTGAAATTTGAAAAAATAAAAATAAGAGATATAATAAAAAAAACAATTAAGAAATTTGATTTTGATTTGAAAGAATTAGGGGTAAAATTGAAATGTAGTAAAAATCAGAATAACGATTATATTGTTATGGCTGATATTGTGAAAATAGAGCAAGTTTTAGATAATTTAATAAGTAATGCGATAAATAATGTAAATAAAAATGGAATAATAAGTATAGATGTATTAGAAAAAAATAGTAAAATTGAAATTGAGATTTATAATTCTGGCTCACATATACCAGCAGATAAGATAGATGAAATATGGGAACCGTTTGTAAAATTAGATAAATCGAGAAATAGAAAATATGGTGGAACTGGTCTTGGATTATCAATAGTAAAAGGAATAATAAAAATACATAATAGTGAAATTAAAGTTGAAAATATAGATAATGGGGTGAAATTTTCATTTTTTTTAGAAATGGCTTAAAAACAACTTATTCTTTGAATATTTTTTAGAAATAGTTTGAAATTTGGATTTTATCACAAATTTAGATTAAAAGTTCATAAAAGTTTACTAAAGTTGTCACGAATTTGACACATAAAAAGAGTATACTGTTTATAAGAGGTGGAGACGTCCATATGACTAAAAATCGAAAAGGAGTGAGAATTATGAAAATCAGAATGTTTATTGGTGCATTATTTATCTTAGCTATAGGAGCTATTGCGTATGCAAATGTTGGAAATTTTAGAGGTGGTATGATGGGGGGGGGAATACAATGCAATGGAGTGTATAACAACACAAATGTTAATAGTGAAGAAAGCAAAGTAGTAGATGAATTTGTAAAAAAATTAAAAGGGAAATACAAAGTAGGAGAAAGTGAGAAATTAAATCCAGATAAATTAACTGGAAAAGAATTGGAAGAACTTGGAGATTTAGTGATGGATGTAATGATTCCAAATAAATATCAACATGAAACTATGGATAATATGATGGGTGGAGAAGGTTCAAGTAGATTAACAGCAGTACATCAAAATATAGCTTATAACTATTTAAGAGGAAATGGTTTTGCTGGTATGGGCATGATGGGTATGATGGGGAATGGAATGATGGGAAATTGGAATAATTCATATAACTCAAATAACTCAAATAACTTAAATAGATTAAATAATTCTAACAGAGGTCAAGAATCAGCATTAGAAATATTACAAAGAAGATATGCAAATGGAGAAATAACAAAAGAACAATATGAAGATATGAAAAAAGTACTTAATAAAAAATAGGAGGAGAAAAGAATGAAATATGAATTTAATAAAGAGGTAAAAGGCGAATTTGAAAGTGTAAAAAAGATTGTGATTGAGAAACTAAAAGATGAAGGATTTGGAGCATTATACACTTTAGATATGAAAGAAAAATTTAAAAAGGCATTAAATGAAGAGTTTAGAAGATATGAAATATTGGGGGCATGTAATCCAAAATTTGCAAAAAAAGTGATAGATATTGATAAAAATATAGGGCTATTATTACCTTGTAATGTTTTAATAGAGCAAAAAGACGAAGATACAATATATGTTTCTATAGTAAATCCAAGTGCTGTGATAAATATATCTGGAAATGATAAGATAATAAAATTGGCAAAAGAGATTGCAGAAAAATTGGAAAGAGTAATTAAAAATATTTAAATAACTTGGAGGTGTTTAAAATGATGGGATATTATGGTTTCGGAGGTGGTTTTTGGATGATGGGTATATTAATAATAGTAGTTGTATTTGTAATATTATTCTTTTTTAAAGAAAATAAGGGTTTAGGTAGAGATATAAGTTTAAATAAATCAACACCAATGGAGATATTAAAAGAAAGATATGCAAAAGGTGAAATTACAAAAGAAGAATTTGATGATATAAAAAAAGATTTATAGTGTGAAAGAGCTATGTTTATAACATAGCTCTTTTATTTTAGTTTTTTATTTATTAAGATTGAAATTATTAATTAATAAAAGTTGACAAATAAAAGTTTAAGTGATACTATATAATTAAATCGTTATATGGTTATATAATAATATAAACGAAGAAAAAAGAAAAGGACGTGATGAGAAATGATGGTGGAGTTTTTAGTATTAATATTGATTGTAGGTTTTGTAACAGCTGGATTGAGCATTAGATTTGATAGGTTTTTTACTATTTTACTTTTGTTATTTGTATTTAAATTAACCATATTTAATGCAATAAATCTGTTTTTATGGGTTATTTTATTTGGAGCATTAATGATTATATTGGATAATGCAGATAAGATTTCAAAATTGCCAAAAGCGATGAAAATGAAACTATTTACATTTATTCCAATAATGACATTTATTTTTTCGTGGCTTGGAAGTTATGTATTTATGCTTAGTTCTAAAACTGTTTTAATTGTTACGTTAGGAATAATTGCTATTTTGTATGGATTAAGACTTGTCTTTATTCATTTTGCACCTGATGAGTTGGATTTAACAAATGCAAGTCCAACAATTGTGAAACTATGTGGAATTTTTGGACCTATTATCAGTGGATTTTTTATTGGATTTATAGGAACATCATTAAAACCTTTAAAAATACCATTTGCTATTAAATTTGGGAAAATGAATGCAAAACAAGTTTATTTAGGAAATACAATCACAACTTTTTTTGCAGCTTTTTTTACTATAATATGGCATTTTGTTATGAGTAAAGGAGCTATTACAGGAGCAATATTTTATCAACAAATGATATTAGGGGCAGCACTTTGGACAGGGATTCATTATACGTTTGAACTTACTAATATTTTCTTTAAAAACAGCTGGAGAAAACCATTCCAAATAATAATAGGATTGACACTGTTATTAGTATCAATTAAAGTATTTATGATGATTTAAACGTTTTTTAAAATTATATTATTTCATATTAAGAAGCCATCCGTTTTGGGTGGTTTTTTAATATTTTGGTGTATTTGAAAAAATACTTGACAAAATTGCTAAATTAAGTTATATTTATATATATAAATATAACTTAATTTAGTGCAGGAATAGCTTAAAAATAGAATTCTTATTTTTTAAATATTCCAGAGGAGAAAAGAATGGAAGAAATACTAAAAGTATCTAAAGGACTATCAGATAAAACAAGATTAAAAATTTTATTATATTTAATTGATGGAGAAAAATGCGTATGTGATATTTCAAGACATATATCTAGGAGCCAGCCTACTACATCATTGCAACTAATAAAATTAGAAAGTTTGGGATTGGTTTCTTTTAATATTTATGGTAGAAGTAGATGTTATTATATAAAATCTGAAAAAGTAAAGCGTATATTTGAAATTTTTGAATTAAAAAATCAGTGATAAAATTGGAGGCGTTTTATGATAAAACTTACAAATGAAAATTATAATGATTTTATAGATTTGCCTTTTGATAGTATTAGAAATAAGATTTTAGATATAATAAAAGAGAAAAAGGCAAAAAAAATAGTTGATTTATGTTGTGGAGCAGGAGAGCAATTAACTTTATTAAAAGAAAATGGATATGATAATATAATAGGAATAGATATTTCTGATCATATGTTGGAGATTGCAAATTTAGGAGAAGATAAACCAATATGTAAAAAAGGTGATGCAACAAATACAGATTTTAAAGATAATAGTTTTGATGTTGCTATTATAAGTTTTGCATTGCATGATAAATCTTTAAATTCACAAAAAACATTATTAAAAGAAGCAAAGAGAATTGTTAAGAAAAATATGTATATTATTATTGTAGATTATAATTTTGATAAAAAAACAGAGAGACTAGGAGAAGTTGGAGTTGAATTAATAGAACAAGCACCAAACGAACATTATGAAAATTATAAAAAATATATAAAAAAAGGTGGATTAGATTCATTAGTAAAAGGAAAATTTATAAAAATAGAAGAGTACTATTTTTATTTTAATGCTGTAAGATGTAGGGTGTATAAGAATTAAAAATTAAGAATTAAAAGAATTAAAAGAATAAAAGAATAAAAGAATAAAAGAATAAAAATTAAAAATAAAATTTTAAAATCAGGAGGAGAAAAATTATGAAAGAGAGAGTGAGTTTAAGTTATTGTCCTACAATGTTACCATATGTTGAGGAGATTAAAAAAAATTTGGAAGAGGTTGAAATTATTCCAGGAGGAAGTGCAGCAGGTGTATTATCAATGTTAAGAAATGGGAATGTGGATATGATAATCATTGGGAGAAAAGCGTATGAGAGAGAATTAACTAATGAGATTAAAGAGAGAAGATTGCAGGAAGGATATACTTTGGCATATTCTCAAAAGATGGGAATTTCTGAAGAGAAATTAAAAGAGATATCAGTTAAAACTTATGTAGATGAAAAAATTGTAAAAGAAAAATTTGCAATGTTAAAAAATGTAACTTATTATGAAGATAAAGATGAATGTATAAATTCAGGAGTAAATATACCTATGCTAGTAGATTGGCAAGATTTTAAAGAGGAGTTTGAATTATTAATACCTTTGAATAATGAGGGAGGCAAAACATCTGTTTTTAGAGCTCCAGTTGTGTATTATAATAAAAATGTTGATGATAAGATTATTGATAAAATTGAGAAAATATTAAAATAATATTGATTTATAATAAAAAATAGTGTAGCTTATTTTCTGAATAAATTGATACTTTATTATTAAATAAATGTTTTTTTAATGAGGGGGTAATTTTTATGTCAAAATTTATAGCAGATATTTATGATACTTCTTTATATATTCCATTGAAGGGGATTAGAAAAAAAATTATAGATATAATTGATGAATTAGGTGTAGAAGAGATAATTGATATTTGTTGTGGGACAGGTAATCAATTGAAACTGTTAAGAAAAGCAGGGTTTACATATTCTGTAGGAATAGATTTATCAGATGATATGTTAGCAGTTGCAAATAATGAAAAAAATAATTTAAATTGTAAAAAAGAGGATGCTACCAATTTAAGCTTTAAAGATAATAAATTTGAAGTTGGGATAATAAGTTTTGCACTTCATGAAAAGCCATTAGAAATACAAGAAGCTGTATTAAAAGAAGCTAAAAGAGTTATAAAAAAAGATATGTATTTAATAATTGTAGATTATATGTTTGATGATAAAGTTAATTTTTTAGGTAGATTTGGAATTGATATAATGGAAAGAATTGCAGGAGAAGAGCATTATAAAAATTTTAAAAATTATATAAAAAATGGTGGATTAGAGAATTTAACAAAAGATAAATTTGAAAAAATAAAAGAGTATTATTTTCATTTTAATGGGACAAGATGTGTGGTATATAGGAACGTGAAGAGATAATTGACAATTGATAATTGAAAATGTATAATGGAGGGGATTATTAGTTATTTGAATAATAATGGTTATAATAGTTGTAATTATAACTTTTTAAAAATAGATTTAAAAATAAATATAGGGAAATAGGGAACATTTAAAAAATAAGTTTCTCATTTTTTGTTATAAAAACGCTTAAAGAACATTTAAAAAGTAATTATATATATTTTATTATAAAAACGATTGAATCGTTGCGTATTTTATAATAAAATGATAAGGTTGTTTTTAAATCGTTCCTAAACCATTGCGTATTTTAAAACAAAACCAGAAGGTTATTTTTAAGACGTTCCTAAATAATAAATTTTATGTTTTAAGGGAGGCATAATGTTAGGTATTGATTTAGGGTCTGCAACAGCTAAAATTGTGTTGCTGGATAAAAATAATAATGTAAAATATAAAAATTATATTAGACATAATGGAAAAATAAAAGAGGTATTAATAGATTCTTTGAAAGAATTAAAAAAAGAAATTGGAGAAGAAAAATTTTCATTAGCTATAACAGGAACAGCAGGAATGGGAGTAGCAAATAGAAATAATTTTGAATTTGTACAAGAAGTTATTGCAATTTCAAAAGCTATTGTAAAATTTTATAAAGAAGCTCATACTTTAATAGAACTTGGTGGAGAAGATGCAAAAATAATTTTATTTGAAGAGGGAAAAACTCCAGAAATGAGAATGAATGGAAGTTGTGCAGGTGGGACAGGTTCTTTCATAGATCAAATGGCAACTATACTAAATGTAGAAATATCAGAATTAAATGAATTAGCTAAAAAAGCAACTAAAAACTTATATATAGCCTCAAGATGTGGAGTATTTGCAAAGACAGATGTGCAAGCATTATTAAATATGGGAGAAAGTAAAGAAGATATTGCAAAATCAGTATTTTTAGCAGTTGCAAATCAATCAATCACAACATTAATGGCAGGAGCAACAGTTAAAGAAAAAGTTATTTTTGCAGGTGGACCTCTTACATTCTTATCAGAATTAAGAAAAGCATTTTATGAAACATTAAAATTATCAGAAGATAAATTCATATTACCTGAAAATTCAGAAGTGTTAGTTGCAATTGGTGCAGCACTTCATTCGGAAAAAACAGATGAAAAATATACAGTAGATGAAATAATATATAAATTAAAAAATGAGAAAAAAGGTGAAAAGACAATTCGTGTTTTAGAGCCACTTTTTGAAAATAATAAAGAGTACAAACAATTTAAAGAAAGACATTCTCAAAAAGATGTAAAATATCTTTCAGAAAAAACTGATTTTGAAAAAAAAGATTTATATATAGGAATTGATGCAGGTTCTACAACAACTAAACTTATAATGATTGACAATGAAAATAATGTTGTAGATAGTTTTTATAGAAATAATTTTGGAACACCTCTTGAAGCAGCAGTAGAGGGACTAAAAAAAATTAGTAAATATATATCAAATGGAAATTTAAAAGGGGTTTATGCAACTGGTTATGGAGAGGAATTTATAACAAAAGCTTTAAATTTAGATGGCGGAATAGTAGAAACTATGGCGCATTTTACAGCAGGAAAAAGTTTTGGAGATAATTTAAGCTTTATTGTGGATATTGGTGGTCAAGATATAAAATCTATAAAAATAGAAAATGATATGATTTCAGATATTCAATTAAACGAAGCTTGTTCTTCTGGGACAGGGTCATTTATTGAAACTTTTGCTAAAAATCTAAATTTAACATTGGATGAATTTGTAGAAAAAGCAATTGCAGCAAAAAATCCAGTAGATTTAGGAACTAGATGTTCTGTATTTATGAATAGTAAAGTTAAAGAAGCATTAAAAGATGGAGTAGAGGTAGGAGATATTGCTGCTGGGCTAGCATATTCAGTAGTTAAAAATGCATTGTATAAAGTTATAAAATTAAAAAATGCAGATGAATTAGGAGAAAATATTTTTGTACAAGGTGGGACTTTTAAAAATGATGCTGTACTTCGTGCATTTGAGAAAATAACAGGGAAAAATGTATATAGATTAAATATATCAGAATATATGGGAGCATTTGGAGCAGCAATTTATGCAAGAGAATTTTATAAAGGGAATAAAAATTATAAAACTAAATTTAATATAAATAATATAGATAAGATTGATTATAAAAAAGATTTTTTACAATGCAAAGGGTGCGGAAATAAATGTAATATAACGAAATTTAGTTTTGATAATAATAATATATTTTATACTGGAAATAAATGTGAAAAATATTTTTCAAACAGAACAATAAAAAGGGATAACACTAAAAACTTTTTTGTAGAAAAAGAAAAAATGGTTTTTGATATGGAAAAAGAGTATAAGTATGATGAAAACAAACCTGTAATAGGAATTCCTAGAATATTATCAATGTATGAACATTTCCAATTTTTTTATAATTTATTAAAAAAATTAGGATTTAAAGTAGTTGTTTCAGGAAAAACTACTAGAGCAATGTATTATAGTGGGCTTAGAACAGTATCTGCAGATAATATATGTTTTCCAGCAAAAATTGCAAATGGTCATATTTTAAATCTTATAGAAAAAAAAGTAGATAGAATATTTATGCCAACTATAATTTATGAAAAATTAGAAGGAAATGATGCAAAAAACTCTTATAATTGTCCAATTGTAACTGGATATGGAGAAGTTTTGAAAAGAAATATAGAGACAGATATTCCAATGGACACTTTTGCAATTAGTTTTGGATATGAAAAGGGATTAAAGAAAAATTTATTTAATTATTTAAAACAATTTGGAGTGGAAAAACAAGAATTTAATAAAGCTTTTGAAATTGGAAATAGTGCAGAAGTAGAATTTTTAGAAAAGCAAAGAGAATTGGCAGGAGAAATTATAGAAAAAGCTGAAAAAGAAGATAAAATTTTAGTAGTAGTACTTGGAAGACCATATCATCTTGATTCAATGGTAAATGCAGGTATAATGGACTTGATTTATGAATTAGGAGCATATGGAATAACTGAAAATGCAATTCCAGATTTATATGATATGAATTTAGATGGGGTATTGCCATTAACACAGTGGTCGTATCATAATAGATTATATTTAGCTGCAAAATGGGTGGCAAAGCAGAAATATAAAAAGGTTACAGTAATACAATTAAATTCTTTTGGATGTGGGCCTGATGCAGTTGTTGTAGATGAAGTGAAATCAATTGTAGAGAGTGGCGGGAAAATATTTACAGCATTAAAAATTGACGAAATGTCTAATATAGGTGCTGCCAAAATAAGGATAAGATCAACATTTGAAGCATTAAATCAAAATAGAGATATTAATTTGAAAAAAAGAAAATATACTAAAAATTATACAAAAGAGGATGAGAAAAAAACAATATTAATTCCAAATTTTTCAAAAGTATATTCAGAATTATATGAAGGAGTAATGTATAATTTAGGATATAAAGTAAAAACAATAATAGAGCAAAGCGAAGAGGCGGTAGATGAAGGATTAAAATATGTAAATAATGATATGTGCTATCCAGCTACAGTGGTAATAGGAGATATAATAAAAGCGTTACAATCTGAAGATATAGAGCCTAAAGATGTAGTGGTTGGTTTATCACAAACTGGTGGGCAATGTAGAGCTTCTAATTATGTACCTTTATTAAAAAAAGCTATGGTAGATGCAGGATTTGAAGATACACCTGTAATAGCAATTGGAACTGATGCTACAGCTGAAGGGCTTAATATAAATCCGTTAAAATTATTAAAGTATAGTGTGATTTCATTTGGTGCAGGCGATGTTCTTTCTAAATTAAGATTGGCTACAAAACCTTATGAAAAAGAAGCTGGAGCATCAAAAAATTTGTTTTATGAATTGTTATATGAACTAAGAGAAAAGATGTTTTCTAAAAAACCTAATGGAGATATGCTTAAAAAATTTACAAGAGATGCAGTTAGAAGATTTAATGAAATAGAGATTAATGAACCTAAAGAGAGAAAAAGAATAGGATTAGTTGGAGAAATATATATGAAAACTAATTGTTTTTCTAATAATTATATAGTTGATACTTTAGAAAAAAAAGGATATGAAGTAGTTGTACCAACTTTTTTAAAATTTTTAGAATATGATTATTATAGTAGAAAATTTAATAAAGAAGAAAATGTATCGAATAATTATAAAGAGTATTTAACTAAAAAAGTTATAAAGAAAACTATTGATCATTATAGAAATATTACAGAAAAAGAATTAACTAAATTTGATAGATATATTCCAGAAATAAAATTGGAAAAAAATTCTAAAAGTGATAATAATATATTGCCAAGGTCTTTGCAATTTGGAGAAGGATGGCTTTTAGCTAATGAAATTGCTGGAATGGAATCAGAAGGGATAAAAGATGTTATTTCGCTACAGCCTTTTGGATGTATTTCAAATCATATTATATCAAAAGGAATATATAGAGAATTAAAAGATAAATTAGATGTAAATTTATTACTTTTAGATTATGAAGCAGGAACAAGTGATGCAAATATTATGAATAGATTAAAACTATTTTTAGAAATGAAATAGGAAATATAAATATAAAATAGAGAAGATTAAATTATAAAATACCCTATACAATAAACGAGTAAAAAAGTTGGATTGTATAGGGTATTTTTATATAATTAATTTGACAAAATGCGTGTTTTGGTAGTAAACTTTAATATATGATGGTAGGGGGAATTAAAATGAAGATAAAGATAGAAAAAGCTATACAATTATTAAGATTAGCAGAAGAGCTTGAATGGCAAATGTCAGATTTATATATGTTGTATTATAAATTATACGATGAAGATAAAGCGTTTTGGTGGGAAATTGCAAATGAAGAGTTAAAACATCAATCATTACTAGAAGCAGGAGAAGAATTTGTTAAAATCGGAAAATTTCCAGAAGAGTTATTAGAGATAGAAAAAGATACTTTAGAAGAAGTGGTAGGAGTATTAGGGAAAAAAATAGAAGAGTATAAAAAAAAGGCCCCATCGAAAAAAGAAGCTTATGAGTATGCTTTAAAAATGGAAGATAGTGCATTTGAAAAACATTATCAATATGTAATGGTTGTTGAGAAGAGTGATTCCAAAATTTTAGATATATTTAAAAGATTAAATGCAGCAGATAAAGATCATTATGAAAGAATAAAAAAATTGATAGAGGGCTCTGTTAACTAAATAGTAGCTTAATAATTGATTTTTAAAGATATAATAATAGATTAAGGAACGTTTAAAAAATAAGTTTCTTATATTTTGTTATAAAAACGCTTAAATTATTGCGTATTTTAAAACAAAATGGGAATGTTATTTTTAAGCCATTCCTAAATTTTAATTTAATCTATTCTGAAAGGAGATATTATGAAAAAGAATAAATTAAAAGAAATAAATATTTCTTTATTTGAATTTATATTGGAGTTTGCAGAAATATTTAATTTTATAGATGGAGAAATTCATGGTCATAGTTACGATGTAGCTTATATAGTGATGAGAATAGTAGAAAAAATGGACTTTAATAATAACGAAAAGTTAGAAATAGTATTAGCTGCTTTATTACATGATATAGGAGTTTTAAAAGAGAATGAAATGAAAGATTTAATGAATTTTGAAGTTGCAAATACTCAGCGACATGAAAAAATAGGCTTTTTTCTATTAAACAACTATAGACCATTTAAAACTGTAGCTTATATAGTTAGACATCACCATATAAAATGGAATGAAAAAATATTAGATGAAGATATCCATATTGGGAGCTATATAATTAGTCTTGCAGATAGATTTGCTATTTTAATAAATGGAGATAAAAACTATTACAAGAAAAAAACAGAAATTTTAGATATAATAAATAAAGAAAAAGGAAAAATGTTTTCTCCTGAATTAGTTGATATTTTAAATGAATTAGTTACAAAAGAGGAGTTTTGGCTGAATATAGTATATGGAGATAAAAAAAATATTATTTATGAAAATTATAAGGATAAAGTTACCAAAACTGGTTTAAAAGATATTTTGAGTTTGGGTAAAATCATATCTTTTTTTACAGATTCAAGAGATAGATTTACAGCAATTCATAGTACAGGAGTAGCATATGTGGCAGGAAAATTAGCTAAAATTCTGAACTATAGTGAAAGAGATCAAGAATATTTCTTATTAGCTGGATTTTTACATGATATAGGGAAAGTGGCAATTCCCATTGAAATTATAGACAAAAAAAGTGCATTAACAAATTGTGAATTTGAAACGATAAAGAGTCACACTTATCATACCTATAGAATACTTGATAGAATAAAAGGGTTTGATGAGATAGCAAAAATAGCAGCTTACCATCATGAAAAATTAAACGGAAAAGGGTACCCTTTTGGATTAAAAGGAGAAGAGATAACAAAAGAAGCTAGAATAATGGCTGTAGCAGACGTGTTTACGGCGCTATCTGAAAAAAGACCATATAGAGATAGAATGGGGAAAGAAAAAATAATAGAAATATTGGAAAGTATGGGGAAAGATAATCATTTAGACAAAGAGATAGTTAATAAAGTAAAGGAAAATTATGAAAATCTTGAAAAAATAAATATAGAAGTACAAAAAGAAGTTTTAGAAGAATTAAAAATAATAGATGAATTTATTTATTAATTTACTAAGAAATGGCTTGAAAATAACCTTCCGATTTTGTTTTAAAATACGCAACGATTTAGGAATGATTTAAAAACAACCTTTTCATTTTGTTTTAAAATACGCAATGGTTCAAGCGTTTTTATAACAAAATATATAAAATTATTTTTAAACATTCTTTAAGCGTTTTTATAACAAAAAAAGAGAAACTTATTTTTTAAACGTTCCTAGGAAAGTATAAATTTGTTCAGAAAATAAGTTACGCTATTTTTTTAAAATATGTGATTTTTCAAAGCAAAATTTTTCAGAAACCAAAAATTTAGAAAAACATTTATATTTTACCATATGAAGCGTATCTTATTTTTTTATTATGTAACTTAATATGTTGGGTTAAAATTAAAAACAGCAAATTGTGCGATGAAGCAGATATTGTACGAAAGCTTTTTAAGTGATTTTTTAAAAAAATTATAAAAAATATTAGGAGAAAAAATGTTTGAAGAGTGTAATAATTATTACAAAATAGATGAATTTGAAAAAAATGGAGTAAAAGCTATATACACAAAAAAAAATGTTGGTAACTTAGCATATTATACAGCAGAAACAAATGAAGAATTAAAACAAGTAAAAGATAACAGGGATAAAATTTTATTAGATATAGGTGCAGGTAACAGAAAATTATTTTACGCAAAACAAATACATTCTGATAAAATTAAAATAATAAGAAACACAGACATTGCAAAAGAATATGATGGTTATGATGGATTTATAACAAATAGAAATGATGTTGTAATACTTATGCATTATGCAGATTGTCTGCCAATATATTTTTATGATAAATCAAAAAAAATAATTGGTATTTGTCATGCAGGTTGGAAAGGAAGTTATAAAAATATTGGGTTAAAATTAATAAATATGATGAAAAAAGAGTTTGGATCTGAATTAAAAGATGTTTTAATAGGATTAGGAATTGGGATAAAAGGATGTTGTTATGAAACTGGGAAAGAGATATATGAAAAATTTAATAATCAATTTAATAATAGTATAATAGAAAAAAGCTTTGATATTAGAAATGATAAAATATATTTTGATTTAGAAGAATTTAATTATAATTTATTTTTAGAATATGGAATTAAACCTGAAAATATAATAAAATCGGAGATGTGTACTTATTGCAATGAAGATTTTTTCTCATATAGAAAAGATGCAGATAAAAGAGGAAGAAATGGAGCTTTTATTTTTTTATAGGAAAGAATAAATTTATTCAGAAAATAACCTACACTATTTTTTTAAGTGTGCAATTTTGTAAGGTGAAATTATAAAAAATGATTCTTGACAAAATTAGTATAGAAAGGTATAATAAGAGCATAGAAGTATAATATTAAGTGAGGTGAATAAATTGAAAGAAGTTTATTTTGATAATAATGCAACAACTAAAGTGGATGAAAGAGTATTTGAAGCTATGCTTCCTTATTTTGTAGATAACTATGGGAATCCTTCAAGTATTCATAGAGTAGGGCAAAAAGTAAGAAAAAAAATAGAAGATTCTAGAGATATAATATCAAATTTATTAAAAATAAATCCTAATGAATTAATATTTACATCTTGTGGGACCGAATCTAATAATATAGCAATAAAAGGAGTGGCAAGAGCTTATAAAAATAGAGGGAAACATATAATTACTTCTGTAATAGAGCATCCATCTGTTTTAAATACGTGTAAAGCATTAGAAAAAGAGGGGTTTGAAGTTAGCTATATTCCAATTGATGACAAAGGAATAGTAAACTTAGAAAAATTAAAAGAAGCTATAAGAGAAGATACTATTTTGATTTCAATAATGCATGGGAATAATGAGATAGGAACTGTACAACCTATAAAAGAGATAGGTGCTATAGCAAAAGAAAATAAAATATTTTTTCATGTAGATGCAGTTCAAACAATAGGAAAAATGGAATTAAATATAAAAGAAAATAATATATCACTGTTATCATTTTCAGGTCATAAATTTTATGGGCCTAAAGGTATTGGTGGATTATATGTTAAAAATGGAATAAAATTAGAAAAAGTTTTAACTGGTGGGCATCAAGAAAGAAATAGAAGACCAGGAACAGAAAATGTAGCTAGTATTGTAGGAATGACAAAAGCACTTGAATTATCATATGAAAATATGGAAGAAGAATCTAAAAGAGAAAAAGAATTAAGAAATTATTTTGAAGAAGAAATCGTAAAAAAGATACCAGAATTAATTTTAAATGGAGATAGAGAAAAAAGATTGCCTGGAACGTCAAGTGTTACTATAAAATTTGTAGAGGGAGAATCTATTTTATTAAATTTAGATTTTAAAGGTATTGCAGTAAGTTCAGGCTCAGCTTGTACATCAGGTTCGTTAGAACCATCTCATGTTGTACTAGCATTAGGAGTTCCTATGGAACATGCTCATGGTACAATAAGATTTAGTCTTGGAAGATATAATACAAAAGAAGAGGTAGATTATGTTTTGGAAGTTTTACCACCAATTGTAGAAAAAATAAGAAGCATGTCACCATTTTGGAATAATTAAAATAAATTAGAGATTAGAAAAGATAGGGAGGGATAGATATGTATTCAGAGAAAGTTATAGATCATTTTTCAAATCCGAGAAATGTTGGAAAAATTGAAAATCCTGATGGTTATGGAAAGGTTGGAAATGCAGCATGTGGAGATGTTATGGAAATATTTTTAAAAATAGAAGAGGACAAAATAAAAGATGTGAAATTTAGGACTTTTGGATGTGCAGCAGCAATAGCTACATCATCTATGTCAACAGAAATGATATTAAATAAACCTGTAGAGGAAGCTTTGAAATTAACTAATAAAGCAGTGGCAGAAGCTTTGGATGGGCTTCCAGCAAAAAAAATGCATTGTTCAGTATTAGCAGAAGAAGGTATACAATCTGCTATTGAAGATTATATGAGTAAAAAAGATAAGTCGTAATGACTTATCTTTTTTTATAAAATATATAACGATTTAACTGTTTTTATAACAAAATATAAAAAATTTATTTTTTAAACATTCTATAGTGAAAATATTTAATTGAAAATAAAAATAAATTATGGTATGATAAAATTATAAAAAATGTAGGAGGAGAGATTAAAGTGAAGAGAATAAGTGTGATTTTATTATTACTATTAACAATATTTTCAATTTCATATTCAAATACAAATTATGTGGCTAGGATTTTAACAGATCAAAATGGGAATTTTATTGAGGGAGAAAACATAACATTAAAGCATCCATTAGCTTCACTTACAAAAATGATGACAATATTAGTAGCTATAGATGAAGTAGAACAAGGGAAAATTGCATATACTGATATGGTAAAAGTATCAAGGAGAGCAGATAGAACCGGAGGAAGTAGTGCTTATCTAAAAGCTGGAGAAAAGATATCTTTATCAGACTTAATGAAAGCAGTTATTGTACGTTCTGGAAATGATGCAGCAATAGCAATAGCAGAATATATAGCAGGAAGCGAAGATAAATTTGTAAAATTAATGAATGAAAAAGCAAAAGAATTAGGGATGATAGATACAAATTTTTATACAGCAACAGGATTAACAAAAGATATGACTGGTAAAAATTTAGATAAATCAACAGTAAAAGATATTGCAATACTTTCAAGTGTGTTATTGAAAAAAGATGTTTTTATGAAAGACGCAGATAAAGCAAAAATAACAATATCAAAAAGAAGAAAGTTTGCAAATAGAAATAAATTAATAGGAAAAGTAAAAGGTGTAGATGGATTAAAAACGGGTCATCATTCAAAAGCACAATATAATGTAGCGATTACAGTAAAAAGAGATGGATTGAGATTTATAGTGGTTTCATTTGGTTCGCCAACAGAGAAAATTAGAGATAAAGAAGTTACAAAATACATTGATTATGCATATAAAACATATGAAAAAGTTAAAATAGCTTCAAAAGGAGACTTTGCAATAGAAATAAAAGTAAAAGATGCAGTAAATAGAAAAATACCATTATATTTAGGCAGAGATATTTATGGAATTATAGATAAAGAAAAAAAATGGAATTTTTATAAAGTGGCATATATTCCAAAAGAGGTAACAGCTCCAGTAAAAGCTAATGAAAAAATAGGAGTTATTTCTGTTAAATATAGAAGTAGAGTTATAGATGAAGTGCCTTTAGTATCAAAAATAGATATAAAGAAAATATCTGGATTTAGAAATTTTTTAAGAATTATAACTTTTAATCTGTTTTAGGAAGAATAAAAATATTGAAATAAAAAAAGAATTCTACAAATGTGGAATTCTTTTTTATAAATAGGGAGTAAAAATTATGGATTTGACAATATTAGAAAAAATAGATTCTACAAATAAATATTTAAAAGAAAAAAAATATAAAAAAAATTGGGAAATAGTAATGGCTAAAGAGCAAACTGCAGGTAAAGGACGTAGAGGTAAAGTTTGGAATTCTAATAAGGGAGGAGCATGGTTTAGTTTTTGTTTTGCAGAAGATAAATATCTATCTAAAACTGAATATGGAAAGATTCCATTAATAGCTGGATTAGCAGTAATAAAAGGACTAGAGGAGATAGAAAAATTAAATTATAAAATAAAATGGCCTAATGATGTATATGTAGGAAAAAGGAAAATTTCTGGAATTTTATTGGAAAAATCAGGAGATTTTTTTATAGTTGGAATTGGAATAAATGTTAATAATGTTGATTTTGGCGAATTTAAAGATATAGGAATTTCATTAAATAAAATAACTGATAAAATTTATAATATAGAAAAATTAGTAATGTTGGTAGCTTCAAAATTTAAAAAAGAATATTATAGATTTTTAAGAGGAGAATGGGAAGAGATTTTATTAGAAATAAAAGAAAAAAATTATTTAAAAAATCGAGTGGTAGAAGTTATGGTAAATAGTGAAGTTATAAAAGGAGAAGTAATAGGAATTAATAATAGTGCAGAATTATGTATTAAGAAGAATAATGAAATATATGAAATAAAAAGCGGAGAAATTAGAATAGTATACACTAATAATTAATTATAAATAAAAAAATAAGCTACATTTCATCTCGGAAAACATAAATATATTTTGTAGGAAAATATATTTCTAAAAGGGAGTTATACCAATGAAAGAAAACAATAAAAAACTATTGTATATAATAATTTTAATTTTGATTGGAGCAATTGGATTAAAATTTTTCGAAAACAAGTCAGATGAAAAAGATATAAATATAAGAAAATTAAAAACTTATAAAGTCGATTATCACAAAAAATTCAATAAAGGAAAGTTAGATATAAATAAAGTTTCAGAAAAAGAGTTGATAGATAGAGGAATGTCAGAAAAAATGGCATATAATATTATAAAATATAGGGGAATTGTTGGGAATATATTAAAAATAGATGAACTTACAAGAGTTAAGGGTATTGGAGTAAAAAGAGTAGAAAAACTAAGAGATATTATTTTTGTGGATAATAAAGATTTGAAACCAAAGATGATAAATATAAATAAAGTCAATGAAGAAGCTTTGAAATATTTTGGGTTTAGCAAAAAAGAGATAGGGAATATTATAAAATGGAGAAAAAATAACGGGAGTATATATTCGAATATGGACTTGATTGAGATAATAGGAGAGAAAAGGTATTATGAGATATCAGATAGAGTGGATTATTTGGAATGAGATATATAAGACAAATAAAAATAAAAAAACTTGACAATTGTAGTGTTGAAGTGGTATTGTTTTTATATAATCTTACAATTCGTCTGCCACAAAAAAATAAAAAAGAGGTTGGTTTTTATGATATGGATATTTGACATAGAAACAATATTAGATGCAGAATTAATCAGAAAAACAATGAATTTAGAGGGAACTGATGTAGAAGTAATGAATCTTGCTAAAGATATTTACCAAGGAAAAAAAGGAAATAGGTTTTTGCCTTTGCCATATCATAAAATAGTAAATATATCAATATTAGGATTAGATAAAGATAAAAATTTTCTAAAATTGAGCTCTATAAATGATGAAGATGAAAAAGAGATAATAGAAAAGTTTTTAGATGCTCTAAATAAAAATAATCCTCAAGTAATAACTTTTAATGGGAGAAGTTTTGATTTGCCTGTATTAATGATAAGAGCGATGAAATATTCTCTGAGTTGTAATACGTATTTTGAGAATGAAAATAGTAAAATAGGAAAAAATAGATGGTCGAATTACAGAGCTAGATATAATGAGAAATTTCATTTAGATTTAATGGATAGTTTATCAGAATTTGGAGCGGTAAGAGGGTTGAGTTTGGACCTGTTGTCTTCAATGATTGGAGCACCAGGAAAATATGAAGTGAATGGAAGTCAAGTAATAGATTTATATTATAATGGAGAATTAGAAAAAATAAAAGAATATTGTGAAAGTGATGTTTTAAATACATATTGGCTTTATTTAAAATATGAAGTTTTGCGTGGGAATATTACTAGAGAAGAATTTGGAAAAAAATTAGAGATATTAAAAGAAAATTTGATAAAGAATAGGTATTATTTTGAAATATTTGAGGAAAATATTAATAAAGAATTAGATAATCTTAATGGCGTTGAAAAAGGAATTGAAGAAGAAAATAAAAAAGAAAATAAAGGAGAAAAAATGATATTATTAACTGGAGCAAATGGACAGCTTGGAACAGATTTTAAAAAATTATTTGATGAAAAACAATTAAAATATATAGCTACTGATTATAAAGAATTAGATATTACAAATATAGATAATGTTAGAGAATTTGTAAAAAATAAAAATATAAAATATATTATTAATTGTGCAGCATATAATAATGTAGATAAAGCAGAAGAGGAAAGAGATAAGGTGTATGCTTTAAATTGTGATGCACCTAAAAATTTAGCAATTATAGCAAAAGAGATTGATGCTATTTTTGTTACTTACTCTACTGATTTTGTATTTGATGGAGAAAAAGGGGAAGCATATGTGGAAAAAGATAAAGTAAGTCCTGTGTCTGTTTATGGTCAAAGCAAAGCTGATGGAGAAAAAAAAGTTTTAGAAGCATATGAAAAAGTATTTGTAATAAGAACTTCTTGGGTGTTTGGAACAGGTAATAGTAATTTTAATACTCAAGTAATTAATTGGTCTAAAAGTAGAACTGAATTATCTATAGTAGATGATCAAATATCGGTTCCTACATATTCTTGGGATTTGGCAGAATTTTCTTGGAAACTTATAGAAACAAATGAATTTGGATTGTATCATATTTCAAATGACGGAATAGCAAGTAAATATGATCAAGCTAAATATCTGCTTGATAAAATAGGTTGGAAAGGTGAATTAAAAAAAGCTAAAACGAGTGATTTTAATTTAGCAGCTAAAAGAGCTAAATTTAGTAAATTATCAAGTGAGAAAGTAGAAAAATTAGTTGGAGAAAAACTCCCTAATTGGAAAAGTGGAATAGATAGATATTTAGGAATGGCTTAAAAATAACATTCCCATTTTGTTATAAAATACGCAATGTTTTAAGCGTTTTTATAACAAAATATGATAACATTATTTTTTAAACATTCTTTAGGAAGAGAATTGATAATTGGAAAAGGAGAAAAATTTATGTTAGATTTAAAAAGTTTTGAAAAGGCTATAAATTCATTAGAACAACTTATTTTGAAAATGAAAGACAAAGAATTAATGAATAGTTTAGATGAAATAGTAATATATGGATTAAAAGCAGGTATTATTCAAAATTTTGAATTTACATATGAGATTTCATGGAAATATATTAAGAGATGGTTGGAATTAAATATTGGTTCTAGTTTTGTAGATGGAGTTTCAAGAAGACAACTGTTCAGATTAGCAATAGAGCATCATTTGATAGAAAATGTAGATATTTGGATGGATTATCATTTGGCGAGAAATAGAACATCGCATACATATAATTTGAACACAGCGGAGGAAGTTTATAAGACGGCAATTGAATTTCTAGGAGATGTAAAAAAATTATATAAAGAATTAGAGTTAAAAAATGATTAATTTAAAAGATGATGAGTTAGAAATAGTAAAAAGAATATTAAAAAAATATTTTGATAAGTGTGAAATAATTATTTTTGGATCAAGAATAACAGATGATATTAAGAAATATTCAGATTTGGATATTGCGATTAAAGGAACGAAAAAAAAAGATATAAGATTGTTAAATAGGGCTATTGAAGAGTTTGAATATTCTGAACTTGCATTTAGAGTTGATTTATTAGACTATTGGAGATTATCGGAGAGTTTTAAAAATATTATTGATGATAAAAATGAAAAACTTTATTTATGATAAAAACAGTTATAAAAATAAAATTATAAAAGGATAAAATCATGAAATATAAGAAGTTAAGAAGAGGATTTACGCTAATAGAATTAATGGTTGTAATAGCGATAATAGGGATTTTAGCTTTTTTAGAGGGAGCAGATGTAAGTAAAAGTGGAGAAGGTAGAGATTTGGATACTGCAAAGACTAAAATAATGACTTTCATGAGAGGTATATCAGATAAAAGCTTTGAAACTGGTAATGTATATGAGATTAATTTTGAATTTGATAAATATAGAATAGTAGCAAAAAAAGATGAAAAAATAATAGATAGCATAACAGTACCAAAAAGATTTGAATATAGAGATGTTAATTGGAATAATAATTTTAATAGGAAAACAACGTCCTTGGGAAATATTTCGAAAAGTTTAAGTATATTTATAATTGATAAAAAAAACAGTAAATTTTGTGCAAGAGCAACGTTTTTAAATATGAGTTCTGTGCATTATATGGGAATATCGCTATATGCGCCAACTGATAAATTGACATTTGAGAAAAAAGATTATAGTGATACTAATAATTGGAAAAGGTTGAGTTGGAATTAAAATTATAGGATATTTAGAAATAAATAAGTGAAATTTAATATATACAAAATATAAATTACAATTAAACTTTTGTAAAAGGGGCTATATATGGGAATAATAACGTTTTCTATATTATTATTGATTTCTACATTAATAGCTATACATATTAATATTAGTATTTACATCTATTTTTTAATGTTGTTAATTACAATTATATTTTTTTCTATTTATAAGAAAAAAATTATTTTAATAGTTTTGATTTTAATATTATTTAATATATTTAGCTTAATGAGAATTTATAAAATTAATATAAAAAGTAATGAGTATTATCATATATCAGGAAAAATAATAGGTGACAAAATAAAAGTTAATAAAATAAATAACAAATATATTAGTAATAAAATCTATTTAAGTATTAATAGAGAACTTGACGGCGAAAGTGTAGATTTAGATTTTATATGTAAAAAAATAGATAAATTTCATAATATATTATATTTACAAGGAAAAATGTTAAATGTGAAATTGCATAATAATTATCTAAAAGAATTTATAAAAAATAGAATATATAAATTTTCATATGTTTATGGCGAGAATCTATATGGATTTTTATTAGCAGTTTTTTTAGGCGATAGTTCAGAATTAAATCAAGATATGATTAAAAAATATAGATATACAGGGGTTTCGCATCTTTTAGTTATTTCGGGATTACATATGAGCATATTGCTTTTTTTAAGTTTGAAATTATTTGATAAGTTGAAATTTAATTATTATTCACAATATTTATTAACATTGGTTGTACTGACAGTTTATATTTTTATAACAGGAGCATTGACATCTGTATTGAGAGCGTATATAATGATTGTTATATATATATTATCAATGTTGATGTATGAAAAAGTAGATCCATTAAAATCATTATCTATTGCAGTTATAATAAATATAATTATAAATCCGACTTCTATTATATCGGTTTCATTTATATTATCATATTTAGCTGTATTATCTTTACTGATAATATACCCAAGAATAAAAATTGGGATTTTTAAATTTGATTTTGTTAATCAAATGATATTTATAACATTATCTATACAATTAATGTTAGCACCAGTATTTTTATATAATTTTAATCTGATTCCATTTTTATCCTTTTTTTCGAATATTATAGTTGTTGCTTTAGGTAGCTTTCTAATTGGGGTTTCATTTATATTGATTTTTATAGGTATATTTTCTACAAATTTAGCGATTATACTGGGATTTTTAGTTGATTTTTTATTAAAGATTTTAAATTTTTATGTAAATATTTTATCAAAAATATCATTTATGCAAATAGAATATAAAAGTAAAATTCCATTATTATTTATAATGTTATTTTATACAACTATTTTTATTATTATATATAAAGAAAAAATACATGAAAAATTAAAAATTTATTTTAATAATTAAAACTTCGTAATGGTGAACTGCTATTGACCCTTACAAAGACAAAACACAAAAATATAGGAGGAATTAAAGATATGAAAACATATTTAGTAACAGGTGGAGCAGGATTTATAGGCGCAAATTTTGTAAAGTATATGCTGAAAAAATATGATGATATTAAAATAATAATATTGGATAAATTAACATATGCTGGAAATTTAGGTACTATAAAAGAAGAATTAAAAGATAAAAGAGTTGAATTTGTAAAAGGAGATATAGGAAATAGAGAGTTAGTAGAAAATATATTTATGCAACATAATATAGATTATGTAGTGAATTTCGCAGCAGAATCACATGTAGATAGAAGTATTGAAAATCCTAAAATATTTTTAGAAACAAATATTTTAGGGACACAAAATTTATTAGACATATCAAAACAACATTGGATTATTGGAAAAGATGAAAATGGATATCCAACTTATAAAGAAGGGAAAAAGTTTTTACAAGTTTCGACAGATGAAGTTTATGGGTTTTTAAATAGAGAATATCCTGATGGAAAACTATTAATTGATAATGGACAATTGACAGTTGACAATGGACTAAAAATTGAAGAATTAAAAAAAGTTTTAGAAGATAGAGAAGTTATGCCAAAGATATTTGGAGAAAAGTTCTTTACTGAAGAAACAGCACTTAACCCTAGAAGTCCTTATGCGACATCAAAAACAGCTGCTGATATGTTGACTAGAGCTTATAGCGAGACATATCATATGCCTATTAATGTAACAAGATGTAGTAATAATTATGGGCCTTACCATTTTCCAGAGAAACTTATTCCTTTAATAATAAAAAATATATTAGAGGGAAAAAAATTGCCTGTGTATGGAGATGGGAAACAGGTAAGAGATTGGTTATATGTAGAAGACCATTGTAAAGGAATTGATATGGTGATAAATGGTGGGAAATTAGGAGAAGCATACAATATAGGTGGCTTTAATGAAGAACAAAATATTAATATTGTAAAATTAACAATAGATACAATAAGAAAATTGATAATTGATAATGGACAATTGGCAATTAAAGAGGAGTATAAAAATATAGTGAAATGTAATTTGAATGATATAAGTTATGATTTGATAACTTATGTGCAGGATAGATTAGGGCATGATGCTAGATATGCGATAGATCCTAGTAAAACAGTGAGAGAACTTGGGTTTTATCCTGAGACACCATTTAATATAGGTATAGAGAAGACGATAAAGTGGTATCTAAATAACCAAGATTGGGTAAATGAAGTTGTTAGCGGAGATTATCAAAAATATTATGAAAAAATGTATTCAAATAAAAATTAAAATTTTAATAGAAATTAGAAAAAAGGATGGCTTGTTTTAAGTCATCCTTTTAAAGTAGGAAAAATCTAAAATTTAATTATTATTTTTATTTTTCAAAATAAAAATAAAATAATTTGCATATTTAAAAAAAATATATTATAATTTAAAATAGGGTAGTTTCTATTACAAGGAGAATAAAATGGGATACAACAAAAAAGATGTAGAAAATTTAATAGAAAATCTAGATATAGTTGAAATAATAGGCGAATATGTAGAATTAAAAAAATCAGGAAGTGGATATAAAGGGTTATGCCCTTTTCATGATGAAAAAACTCCATCTTTTAGTGTTAGCCCAGAAAAAGGTATTTATAATTGTTTTGGTTGTGGTGCTAAAGGGAATGCTTTGCAATTTTATATGGAAAAAAATGGATTAGATTTTATAACTGCAATAGAAGAGCTGGCTAAAAAATATAATTATAAATTGAGGAATGAAACTGGATACAGTATAAAAAAAAATAGTAATTATGATAGATATTATTCTTTAATGGAAGAGGTACAAAAATATTTTGGGGAGATACTTTTTTCTAAACAAGGTATTTTAGGATTAGAATATTTAAAAAATAGAGGATTAGATGAAGATTTTTTGAAAAGATATCATTTAGGATACGCAATAGATGGATGGAATAATATAGGTGATTATTTAAAAGAAAAAGGGTATACAGAACAAGAAATTTTTGATATGGGTCTAATAAAAAAAGGGGAAAAAGGTTATTATGATACTTTTAGAGGAAGAGTTATATTTCCTATATTTTCACCAAAAGGAAAAACTATTGGATTTGGTGGAAGAATATTAAATTCTGAGAAAAGCACTGCTAAATATTTAAATTCTCCAGAGACGAAAATTTTTACAAAAGGAGATAATTTATACGGCTTTATAAATAAAGGGAGTAATATTAGGAAAAATGGCTTTGTAATGCTTATGGAAGGCTATATGGACGTGTTAGCTGCACATAAAAACGGATTTGCAAATGCAGTAGCCTCGCTTGGGACTTCGCTTACAGAGAAGCAGGCTAGCCTTATGAAGAAATATACTCAAAATATAGTTATATGTTATGATATGGATAACGCAGGAAGGAAAGCTGTTGAAAGAGCAAGTATAATATTAAAAAGATATAAATTTAATATAAGAGTTTTAGAACTATCTGAAGGGAAAGATCCTGATGAATACTTAATGAAAAATGGAAAAGAAAAATTTAAAAAAGAGTTGAGAAATTCAATTGAAATTTTTGATTTTTTATATAATTATTATATTGAAGGAATTAATTTAAATGATATTATCCTGAAGAAAAATTTTATTTATAGATTTAAAGATTTTTTTAATAGTATAGAGGATGAAATCGAACACAGTATATATATAGAAAAATTGTCAATAGCAGTAGATATACCCAAAGAAGATTTAAAATCTATTTTTAAAAAAGATAATAAAATAATAAATAAAAGATATAAATATGCCAAAATAAATAAAAACAATAAAATAGATAAGCTTGAAAAAGAAACAATAAGAATTATATTAAAAAATATAGATTATTATAATAAATTAAATTTTATAGAGATAGAAAATCCATTACTCAGAAAAGTTTTGGGGATTATTGCTCAAAAACTAGAATTTAAAGATTTGAAAATAGAAAAAGAAATTATAAATAATGAAGATTTTGATGAAGAAGAAAAAGCTATGATTATAGATATTTTATTTAGTGTTGATGAGATAGAAAACGAAAAAGAATTTTTTAAAGATATATTGGAAAGTTGGGAAAAAAAGAGGTTTCAAAATGAATTGGAAGAGGTAAAAAAACAGCTAGAAAACCAAAATTTAACTATTGGGGAAAAGAGAATTTTGGTTGGAAAAAGAATGGAAATAATAAAAAAATTAAAATTTTGAGGAGGAATATATATATGAAAAAATTTTTTAAAGATGAAAAATTGCTCAAGCTAGTAAGAAAAGCTCAGGAAAGCAAAATTGTTACTTATGAAGAAATAAATGAAAATTTACCTGAAAATTTTCCATTGGAAGAGATAGATACATTAATAAAAGGGTTTAAAGGGTTTGGAATAAAAGTAATTCCTAAGAAAATAAATGATGAAAAAGAAGATGAATCAAAAAAAATATCTAAAGAAGGAATACCAATAGTAGAAATAGATGAAGAAGAAGATTTTATAGAAGAAGATGAGGATGTTAATGATGCTGCAGTAGAAGAACTTTTAAAAGAAAATTTGTTGGAATTTGAAAACAATATGAAAGTAGATGAACCTATAAAAATGTATTTGCGTGAAATAGGGCAAATACCTCTGTTAAAATACTCTGAGGAAGTAGAATTAGCTAAAAGAGCAGCAGCATTAGATAGAGAGGCAGAACAAGAACTTGTAAAAGCTAATTTGAGATTAGTTGTAAGTATAGCGAAAAAACATACAAATAGAGGCTTAAAACTTTTGGATTTAATTCAAGAAGGAAATATTGGTTTAATGAAAGCAGTTGAGAAATTTGAACATGAAAAAGGATTTAAATTTAGTACTTATGCTACATGGTGGATACGTCAAGCGATAACTAGAGCTATAGCTGACCAAGGAAAGACTATAAGAATACCGGTACATATGATAGAGACAATAAATAAAATAAAAAAAGAAACTAGAATATATATACAAGAAACAGGAAAAGAACCAACACCAGAAATTTTAGCTAAAAGATTAAAGATGGAAACAGAAAAAGTAAAAAGTATTTTAAAAATGAACCAAGAGCCAATCTCTTTAGAAACTCCAGTTGGAAGTGAAGAAGATAGCGAATTAGGAGATTTTGTAGAAGACAAAAAAGTACAAACCCCTCATGAAGTTACGAATAATAATATGCTAAAAGAACAATTAGGGAGAGTATTAGAAACACTTAGTGAAAGAGAGGAACAGGTAATAAGATTAAGATATGGATTAGATGATGGATACCCAAGAACTTTGGAAGAAGTAGGTAAGATATTTAACGTAACAAGAGAAAGAATAAGACAAATAGAAGTTAAGGCACTTAGAAAATTAAGGCATCCAAGCAGAAGAAAAAAACTAGAGGATTATTTAGAATAGAAGAGTATAACACAGTATAAAGATATATTCCTTGAAAATGTCTTTAAATCGCCTGATATCATTGTTGATAAAAAGCGACTTTTACTATATAATTGTCCTTGCCAGTTTGAGGGCCTATAGCTCAGTTGGTTAGAGCACTCGGCTCATAACCGAGTGGTCATTGGTTCGAATCCAATTAGGCCCACCAAAATGCTCCCTTCGTCTAGCGGTTAGGACACCGCCTTTTCACGGCGGAGACAGGGGTTCGATTCCCCTAGGGAGTACCAAACTAAATATTAGCATTGTATATGGGAGCATAGCTCAGCTGGGAGAGCACCTGCCTTACAAGCAGGGGGTCACAGGTTCGAGCCCTGTTGTTCCCACCATATGCTCCCTTCGTCTAGCGGTTAGGACACCGCCTTTTCACGGCGGAGACAGGGGTTCGATTCCCCTAGGGAGTACCAACAAGAAAGTTAGACCTTACTTAATAGAGTAAGGCTTTTTTTGTTTAATGGAAAGAATTAATTTATTTTAGAAAAGAAGATACGCTATTTTTTAAGTATGAGATTTTTCAAGACAAAATTTTTCAGAAGCCAAAAATTTAGAAAAACATTTGTGCTTTACCATATGAAGCGTAACTTCTTTTTTTGTTTAATGAAAAAATTAATTTAATTTGGAAAAAATATAAAGATTTGAGGTGAATATAATGAATAATGAATATTTATTAAGAGAAATAAAAAAAAGAACAAAGAATAACTCAATAAAACAATCTGACATAGAAGATATATTAAGTATGGAAAAAATAGATGAAAATAGTTATGAAGAAATAATTGATTATTTAGTATCTAAAAATATAAAAGTATTAGATGAAGAGATTATAATAGAAAGTGAAGAAGATATGGAAAGTGTATCTTTGATGAAAGATGTAGATATTATGAAACAATATATGAAAGAAGTTTCAGAATATGAATTGTTATCTCCAAAAGTACAAATGGAATATTTAAATATAAAAGATAATGATGAAAAAGTGAAAAATTTATTGGTAGAAAGCAATTTGAGATTAGTTGTTGGGTTAGCTGTAAAATATTCGAAACAAGGAGTTTCATTTTTAGATTTAATTCAAGAAGGAACATTAGGTCTTATGAAAGCAATAGATAAATTTGATGGCACAAAAGGGTATAGATTGAGTACATATGCAACATGGTGGATAAAAAAATATATGATAGATTTTTTAAATGAGAAAGTTGCAAGCATGAAAGTTCCTACACACATATATTTGAAGTATCAAATGTTGAAAAAAGCTGAAAAAGCTATATCACAAGAGAATGGCAGAGCAGCTACATTAGAAGAAATAGCAGAAAGAACTTATATGACAGTAGATGAAGCATCGAGAATAAAAAGTATAATAGAAAGCAAAATGATAGCAATTGACTCATATACTGGTGAAGATGGAAATGGGAAATTTGATATTTCAGATGATAGCACCGAAGAAGAGATTGAAGCAGAGTTAGAAAAATTAGCTTCTGAAAATAAAATAAATAAAATGTTGAAAAAATTGGATTCAAGAGAAATTAAAATTATAAAAATGTATTTTGGATTTTCTGAAGATGGAAGAAGATACACTTTTAAAGAAATTGGAGAAGAGTTAAATTTATCAGCAGAAAGAATTAGAGTTATAAAAGAAAGATCATTAAAAAAATTAAGATATATTGGGAAAAAAATATGGAAAGATTAATGAAGCTATCTAAAATTATTTCTAAATTAGAAAGTAGATTTCCATTAAAACTGCAAGAAGATTGGGACAATAGTGGACTGTTAGTTGGAGATTTGAATAGTGAAATAAATAGAATTCAAATATCACTAGATGTAACAGATGAGGTAATTGAAAACGCTATAAAAATAGGTGCTAATTTAATAATAACGCATCATCCTTTAATATTTAAGCCTATAAAAAGAGTAACATCGGGAGATAATATTGGGAAAAAAATATTGAAGTTAATAAAAAATGGAATTAGCTTATATTCTATGCATACAAATTTAGATTCTGCTAAAATGGGATTAAATGAATATATTATGAATTTGTTGGGTGTAGAAAATGGAGAAGTTTTAGATAAAAATTATAAAAATATTTATCGAATTGGAATTTATATTCCAGAAGATAAATTTATAGAGTTTAGAAAAAAAATTATCTCTTTTGATAAAATTTACAAAGATGAAAGATATGAGAAAGTATCATATTCCACAGAAGTAGAGGAAACTTTCTTTGCGAAAGAAAAAGCCAATCCTGCAATAGGAGAAAAAGGAAAGTTATCTATTGTAGAAAATAAAAAATTGGATATAATAATAGAGAAAAAATATATAAATAATTTTTTAAATTATGTTTCTAAGAATCATCCATATGAGGATTTTTCTTATGAATTAATAAAATTGGAAAATAAAATAGAAAATGGTGGAATTGGAAGAATTTATAAATTGGATGAAAAAATAAAAATAAGTGAATATATAAAAATTGTAAAAGAAAAATTAAATATAAATAATATAAGAGCAGTTTATGATGAAGATAAAGAGATAAAAAAAATAGGATTAGTTAATGGAAGCGGAGCATCTTATATAAGTAGAATGAAGAATAGAGGAGTGGAGTTGTTTATAACTTCTGATATAAAATATCATGAAGCATTTGATGCACGTGAATTAGGAATGGCGTTATTAGATATAGGACATTATGAGACTGAAATATGGTTTTCCGATATAATAAAAAAAGAGTTGTTAGAAATAGTGGAGGTAGATGTTTTTAATTCTGAAAAAGTTTTTAAATATTTTTAAAGGGGAAATAAAAAATGTGTAATAAAAAATTGATAAAGATAATAATATTGTATTTTGTTATAATTAACTCTATTTTTGCAAATGTAACAGATGAATTAGGTGTTTTTAATCAGGAGGAAAAAAATAATTTAGAAAAAAAAATAAAAAATGTGGAAAAAGAGTACAAAATAAGTTATTATATATATATATTAAATAAAGATAGCGAAGTAGAAAAAACTTTAGTGGATTTAAAGAGAAGCGTTATTATAAAAATTGTAAAAAAATATAAAGTTAAATTATATTTTACAAAAGATATATCAATTGAAGGATATAGTGACGAAATAGACAACTTGTTAAATAAAACAACAGATTTAATTGCTGGAAAGGATTATTTAGACTATATTTATGAAGTTATAGGTGATACAAAAGATATAATTAATATTATTGATGTAGGTGAAAAAACTGATTCTAAACAATTGATTAATAACACTATGAAAAATATTTTTATAGGGATATTAGTTTTTTTAATAATAATAGTATTAATATTTAGATACATAAAAAAATATAAAGAAAATATGAAAATATGTAAACACTGTAATTTGGAGATGGATTTAATTGATAAATATTATGAAAAAAATAAAGAAATAAAGCTTTATAGTTGTAAAATTTGTGGATATTCAAAAAAGATAATATCTTTAAAAAAGAACATAGGTAAATAGTTTGATAGTTTAAAATAATTGTAGAAAAAAAGAATATTCAACGCAGAGTCACAGAGAACGCAAAGTTACGCAGAGAGATATTAGTTATGGAATGGCTTAAAAATAACCTTCCCATTTTTTTATAAAATACGCAATGTTTTAAGCGTTTTTATAAAAAAATATGAGAACATTATTTTTTAAACGTTCCTATGGATATAAGCAAATGTATATGAGCGTATGAAAAACATTTTTTAATTGCAAAAACTTTGATGCTATCAATAATTTTTTAAGCTGTTTCTAGGCGTAAGAGACAGTCGCAGGATGAAATATTCCTGAGGAAAGTCCGAACTTCATAGGGCAGGAGGGCAGATAACATCTGCTAAGAGAAATCTTAAGGAAAGTGCCACAGAAAATAGACCGCTATTTTATGGTAAGGGTGAAAAGGTGGTGTAAGAGACCACCGGTGTTTTTTGTAAAAAAAGCAGCCAGGTAAACCCCCTCCGAAGCAAGACCAAATAGAAAAACAGATAGAGCTTGCCCGCTCTTGTTTTTGGGTAGGTCGCTTGAGGCAGTAAGTAATTATTGTCCCAGATAAATGATTGTCAAATACAAAATTCGGCTTATACTTACACCTAGGAACGGCTTAAAAAATTAGTTGCTCTTCACGAAAAAATATGCATGTTTAAGCATTTTTAGAGTGATTAGAGCAAATTACTTATTTCAACGTTCTCTAGGAACGGCTTAAAAATAACCTTCCGATTTTGTTTTAAAATACGCAATGGTTTAAGCGTTTTTATAACAAAAAATTAGAAATTTATTTTTCCAACGTTCCCTAGGAACGGCTTAAAAAATTAGTTGCTCTTCACGAGAAAATATGCATGTTTAAGCATTTTTGGAGTGATTAGAGCAAGTTATTTATTTCAACGTTCTTTAGGAACGGCTTAAAAAATTAGTTGCTCTTCACGAAAAAAATATGCGTGTTCAACCGTTTTTAGAGTGATTAGAGCAAGCTGTTATTTATAATTTTATTATTGTTTATATTAGATAGCTACAAAAATAAAAAGAAAAAAGATTTAAACCACGAATGAAACGAATGTAAGCGAATTAGGAAAAATGTTGCATTCGAGATAATTCGAGTATATTCGTGGTTAAAAAGATATAAATAGGAGGCTGGCGATATGAATATAGAAGAAAAAATTGAATTACCTTTATTAGTAGTAAGAAATGTAGTTATTTTTCCATATATGGTAATCCCTCTAAATGTTGGCAGAGAGTTTTCTGTAAGAGCAGTAGAAGAATCGCTTAAGAGAAATAGTGAAATAGCCATATTCACTCAAAAAAAGATAGAAAAAGATGAAATGAAAAAAGATGATATATATGAATTTGGAGTTTTAACAAATATATTAAAAATGGTAAGATTTCCAGATGGGACTCTTAGGATATTAGTAGAAGCGATAAAGAGAATAGAATTAAAAGATTTTAAAATAGATGAAAAAACTAAAATGAGTAAAGGTGAAGTTGTTGTTTTAAATGAGATAGGAAATCAAAAAGATAAGGATAAAGAGGAAGAAGCGTTATATAAAATAGTAAAAAATAAATTTGAAACATGCTTATCAAGAGGATTAACAGTCACTCCTGAAATAATTTCACCTACAATAGATGTAGAGTTACCTGGAAGATTATCAGATATAATAACAGCTCAATTAGATATAAATTTAGAAGAAAAATATAATGCGTTAAAAGAACTTGATGTAAAAAAAAGGCTTGAATTAACAATAGAAAACTTAAATAAAGAATTAGACGTTTTAGAAATAAAAAATAAAATTCAAGATAAAATAAAAAAAGGTATGGATGAAACACAAAAAGAATTTTTCTTAAGAGAACAATTAAAAGCAATAGAAGAAGAGTTGGGAATTCAAGTTGAAAATGATGAGGAAGTAGAAAGGTATAAAAATGAATTTAATAAACGTAAATTCCCAAATAATGTAAAAAAATTAGCTGAAAAAGAGATAGATAGATTGAGCAGATTGCCATTGGATTCTTCAGAAGCTGGGGTTATTAGAAGTTATTTGGACTTTATAATAGAATTGCCTTGGAAAGATGTTTCTAAAGGGAAATTAGATGTAAAAAAAGCAAAAGAAATATTAGATGAAACTCATTATGGATTAAAAGATGTGAAAGAGAGAATATTAGAATATTTAAGCGTAAAAAAGATATCTAAAGAGTTGAAAACTCCAATTTTATGTTTAGTGGGGCCTCCTGGAGTTGGAAAAACTTCAATTGGGAAAGCTATTGCAGAAGCAATGAGTAGGAAATTTATAAGAATATCTCTTGGAGGAGTAAGAGATGAAGCTGAAATTAGAGGACATAGGAGAACTTATGTAGGAGCACTCCCAGGAAGAATTTTAACAGGGATAAAACAATCTGGAAAATCAAATCCAGTATTTATGCTTGACGAAATAGATAAATTAGGGTATGATTTTAGAGGAGATCCATCTTCTGCAATGTTAGAAGTTTTAGATCCTGAACAAAATATTGATTTTGTAGACCATTATTTAGAGATGGGGTATGATTTGTCAAAAGTATTTTTTATTACTACGGCAAATAGATTAGATACAATACCTGCACCTTTGAGAGATAGAATGGAGATAATTAGAATACCAGGCTATTCATTAAATGAAAAAGCTATTATTGCAGAAAAATATTTGATTCCACGTCAAAAAAAGCAAAATGGAATAGAAAAATATGAAATAGTTATTGAAAAAATGGCATTGGAAAAATTAATATTAAATTATACAAGAGAAGCAGGAGTAAGAAATTTAGAAAGAGAAATAGGAAAAGTATTTAGGAAAATAGTGAAAAAAATTGTTATGGGAGAGGAATATCCAGAAGTAGTAAATGAAAATGAAATAGAAAAATTATTAGGAATTCCAAAATATGAGATGAGTGATACTGAAGATATTCATGATATAGGAGTTGTAACAGGACTTGCTTGGACAGAATTTGGCGGAGATGTACTTAATATAGAGGTAAATCTTGTGCCAGGGCATGGAGAGCTAATTTTAACAGGAAAATTAGGGGATGTAATGAAAGAATCAGCAAGAATAGCTTTAACATATATTAGAAGTAAAATTGATAATTATAATGGAGATAAAGAATATTATAAAAATTATGATTTACATATTCATGTTCCTGAAGGAGCAGTTCCAAAAGATGGACCATCAGCAGGAATTACATTAACTACAGCAATAGCCTCTAAATTGTTAAATAAACCAATTTCAAATAAAATAGCAATGACAGGAGAAATAACATTAACAGGTAGAATATTGCCAATAGGAGGATTAAAAGAGAAACTCTTAGCAGCGAAATTAAGAGGTATAAAAAAAGTATTTGTGCCTAAAAAAAATGAAAAAGATTTAATAGAGATAGATGAAGAGATAAAAAGTGGAATAGAGATAAAATTTGTGAATTACGCAGAAGAAGTTTTTGAGGAGTTGCAACTTCAACAAGGATAAGGGGTGTGGATGCAATGAAAGTATTATTAATCGATGATGGTGGTTTATTTGGGAAAGTACTAAGAGATATTTTAATAACTAAAGATTTAGAGGTAGTGAATATAACCCAAAAGAAAGATGCCATGAAAATATTAGATGAAAAACCAGACGAAATTGGAGTAGTCATTTTAGATGGCGGAATATCTTTGAATGATCATATTGGATTAATTAATCATGTAAAAAATAGTGATAGAACCGAATATATACCAATTATTTTTATAGACTCATATAATGAAGTTGTAAATATAGAAGAATTTTTAAATATAGGTGTTTATGATTACTTAAAAAAACCTTTTGATAATGGAATTTTTTATCTTAAAGTAAAAAATGCTATAAAATATTATGAAAATTTCAAAAAATTAAAAGATGCAAAAAATAAAATAGAAAAGATGAATTTAAATTTAAGAGAGAATTATAGAAGAGCTGATGAATTAAATAGAAGGTTAGAGGAAAAAAACAAAATACTTGGATTTTTGGTAGATGCTAGAACAGAAGAGTTAGAAAGAATGACAACATCTTTAATATCAGCTCTTGAGAATGCAAATTTATATAATGATGAAAATACAGGGAAACATATAATTAGAGTTTCATTATATGCAGAATTAATATCTGAAAAAGCTGGATTTGATAAACTGTTTAGTAAAAAAATTAAGATGTATGCTCCATTACATGATATAGGAAAAGTGGGAATAAGCGATAATATATTGAAAAAACCTGGAAGGTATACAGAAGAAGAATTTGAAGAAATGAAAAAACATGTAACTATAGGATATAATATGATAAAAGATTCTCCTTTGCCTAAGTTAGCGAAAGAGATTATATTGTATCATCATGAAAAATGGGATGGGACAGGATATACAAATGGATTAAAGGGGGAAGAGATACCTCTAGCAGCAAGAATTGTTGCAATAGCAGATGTATTTGATGCTTTAACTACAAAAAGAACTTACAAAGAGGCATTTTCTTTGATGAAAGCTCTTAAGATATTAGAAGATGGAAGAGGAAAACATTTTGATCCATTTTTATTAGATATTTTTTTTGATAATATTGATTCTGTTTTAGAAATTAGAGAAGAAAATAAAGATGAATAAATAAAAATAAAAAAATTCTCCGATAAAGGAGAATTTTTTTATTTTTATTTGTTTTGAAATTGAAATATAAAACAAATTTAGAATAAAAATTTATTTTATATTTTTTAATATTAAGAAATAGATTAAAAATAACCTTCTTATTTTGTTATAAATACGCAATAATTTAAACAAAATATAATAAATTTATTTTTTAGCATTCTTTAAATTGAAAAAAAGAATCAAAAATAGTATAATAGAGATGGAAACAATACATAAATTTCGAAATAAAAAAACAGAAGAGGTGAAGATGGATGCGTAAAATGATTTTTATAGGAATAATCATATTAGGAACAGCAGTGTATATGTTTAGAACAACTTTTATAGATAAAAGTAAATCAATAAAAAAGTTAGATATAATGGTGTTTTCTCCAAATTATGAATCGTTAAATGGAATATTATATAAGTATTCAGAAGAAAATAATATTAAAATTAATTTAGAAGAGGCACAGTATTTTAATTTTACATCAGCGTTTAAAGAAAAAAGTAAAAAAAATGAAAAAATCCCAGATATATTTTTAGTTGTAAATGATTGGATTGGAGATTTGGTAGAGAAAAATTTAATTGAAGAAGTAAAAAAAGAGAATCTAAATGAATTATCAAAAATAGCTGTTGAAAGTATAAAATATAAAAACAGATATTATGGATATCCTTTTAAAGAAGAAACATTGTTTTTGTTTTATAATCCCAAATATATAAAAAAAGTTCCAAATAAAATTTCAGATTTATTAATATTATCAAAAAAAATAAAAGAAAAATATGGGATAGAAGGAATGGTTTTTCCAACTGATGAATATTATTACCATTTCCCATGGTATAGTTATGTGGGTGGAGATGTAAAAGAGCTTATAAACATTAGTGATAAAACATTAAATAATATGGAGAAAGAGATGAAAATCATTAAAAATAATTTTAAGTATATGAATTCTAATTTAGCAACAACTTTATTTAAAGATGATAAAGCAGCTATGATGATAAATGGACCTTGGAGTATAGATTATCTAAAAGGGGTAAATTATAAAATAAAAACTATAAAAGATGAAAAATTTAAACCTTTTGTAGGGATAAAAACATTTGTGATATACAAAAAATCAAAAGAAAAAGTTGAGGCTGAAAAATTATTGAAATATTTAATTGGAAAAGATATACAAGAAAAATGGTCAAAAGACCCAAAATTTATTTCTGTGAATAAAAATGTTAAAAATTCAATGAAAAATGGGATTATTATGCCAAATTCTCCGAAACTAAACAGATTTTGGATGGAAAGTAACAAAATGATTTATGATATATTAAAAAATAGTTTAGATATAAAAAAATCTATAAAAAAAAATCTAATTAAAGAGAAGATACAATGAAAAAAAATATAGGATTTAAAACAAAAGTTGTAGTAGTAATATTTGCAGTTATGTTTTTGGGAATGTTTATGTCATATTATATACAACAAAATTTTATGTTAAAGATGATACAAGATAATTTGAAGTTAAATATGGAAAACAACTTAAAAATTATATCAAATGAGATAGAAAATAAAAAAAAAGACTTAATGGTAAAAGCTGTAATTATAGAAAAAGATAATGCTATATTGGAGCTATTTAATAAAAATGATTATAATATAGCACAAAATATTTTGTTGAAGTATATCGAAATATATAAAGATGTTGCAATAGAAATATATGATTTGAATGGAAATATTATAACTAAAAGTTTGAATTATTCTAATGATATGAATTTTAATATGATAAATAATTTTATTAAAACTAGAAAAAAAGAAAAAATTTTAGATTCGTGGTTAGTTGAAAATAAAAATGGAGCATATATAAAATCATTTATAACAATTAGAAAAAATGCAGAAAATATAGGATGGGTTATACTTACTTATAGAATTTCAGATAAATTTTTAGATAATATAAAAAACAGGATTGATATGGAAATAAATATTTATAATAATAAAAATAGATTAATAGGAACTACAATGTATAATAAAAAAGGCGTTAGAATAAAATCAAGAAAAAGTTTAAATACAGATAGAGAAAAAATTAATTTTGAAGAAAAAAAAGAGGAATTAGTAGCAGTAAAAAAGAATAAGAATTTAAATATAAAAATTGAAGTTGTATACAGACTAAAAGAATTTGTAAAAAACCAACAAAGAATAAGGAATAAAATATTTTATTTAAATTTTTTGTTAATGCTGGGAATAGTAATATCTTTAAATTTAATATTAGGGAAGTTAATAAAACCTGTTGGAGAGTTAATAAAAGGATTACAAAAGATAGAAACTGGTAATTTTGAATATAAAATAGAAAAAAGTAGTTATGATGAATTAGGGCAGGCAGTGGAAAGTTTTAATAAAATGGTAGAAAAATTAAAAGAAAACAAAGAAAATGAAAAAAGAATAGCTAATTTAGACAAAATAGCTTCTGTGGGAAGATTAGCGGCAAGTATAGCACATGAAATAAAGAATCCATTGTCGTCAATATCTATGATAGCTAATATGTATTATCAAGAGTTTGATAGTATAGACTTTACAAGAGAAGATTTTAAAGTGATTTCTAAAGAGATAAATAGAATAAATGATATAATAGAAAGGTTACTTGATTTCTCGAGAGAGAGAAAAATAGTTTTGAAAGATGTAGATATAAATTTGTTGTTTTCAGAATTAATAATGTTATTAAGTAAAAAAATGATGGAAAAAGGCAATAAATTAATATTAAATAGTGATTATAAAGAGATTTATATTAAAGCTGATGAAAATATGTTGAAGCAGGCATTTTTAAATATTTTAATTAATAGTAATGATTCAATGGAAAAAGGAGTTGTATATATAAATATAGAAGAAAAAGAAAAAAATAAAGATAAAGAGATAAAAATAGAGATAAAAGACAATGGAAAGGGGATGAAGCCAGAAGTATTAAAAAAAGCATTTGAGCCATTTTATACAACAAAAACAAAAGGGAGCGGAATAGGTTTAGCAGTGGTAAAAAAAATGTTTGATATTCATCGTTTTAAATGTAATATAGATTCTCAAAGTGGGGTTGGGACAACTATTACAATAATAATAGATGTTGAAAAAAATAAAAAATTAACTTTTGAAGGTGTGAAATATGAAAGCGAGATATTAGAAAGGAGAGATTAATTAGTGGGGGAATATAGAGTATTATTAATAGATGATGAAGAGGATGTGCTTTATAGTTTACAAAGGATATTGTTAAGAGATAAAGAGTTGAAAATAGATACTGCTGAAAATGGAGTGGTTGGATTAGAATTGTGTAAAAAAAATAGATATGACATAATTATAACAGATTTGATTATGGGAGAAATAAATGGTTTAGAGATTATAGAAGAGGTAAAAAAAATAGATGAAAATTCTATAATTATATTAATTACAGGGAAAGGGAATGAAGAGATATACAAAGAAGCAATTGAAAAAGGAGCATATGATTATTTTTCAAAACCTTTTAATTATACGGAATTTTTTAAAGTTATTAGAAATGCAAAAGAGAAATTGGATTTAGAACTATATCAAGAAAAATATAAAAACATCACAGAGAAAGAAAATAAATTTTATAATATTTATTATAAAAGTGAAGAGATGCGTGAAGTTATAGAAAAAATAAAAAAAATATCAAAAATAGATAGTCCTGTATTAATTAATGGCGAAAGTGGAGTAGGTAAAGAACTAATAGCCGAAAGTATTCATATGAACAGTTTGAGAAATAATAAACCATTTATAAAAATAAACTGTGGAGCTTTACCAGAAAATTTAATAGAATCTGAACTTTTTGGATATGAAAAAGGAGCATTTACTGGTGCAGAAAAAAATAAAAAAGGGAAATTAGAGTTAGGGAATAATGGAAGCGTTTTTTTAGATGAGATAGGAGAATTAAATATTTATTCTCAAGTAAAACTTTTAAGAGTTTTAGAAGATGGGCAGCTAGAGAAGTTAGGAAGTGAAGGAACGAAAAAAATAGATATAAGAATAATAGCAGCTACAAATGTGGATTTGAAAAAAAATATTAGTGAAAATAAGTTTAGAATGGATTTATATTATAGATTAGGAGTTTTTAATATAGTTATTCCGCCATTAAGAGAAAGAAGAGAAGATATTATATTTCTTGCTGAAAAATTTTTAGATGATTTTTCAAATAAATTTAATATAGAAAGAAAAATTATGTCAGATGGTTTAAAATTAAAACTATTAAATTATAGTTGGCCAGGAAATATAAGAGAATTAAAAAATGTTATTCAAAATATATTGTTATTAAGTGGAGATAAAAATGTAATAAGTGTAGAGATGCTACCAGAATTTTTATTTGAGAGACATTTAGAGGATGAAAAGTTAGAATTTGAGGAATTACCTTTAAGAGAATATATGAAAAAAAACGAAAAAAAATATTTAAAAAAGATGTATTCGAAATATAAGGATAATAAATCACATTTGGCTAAAATTTTAGGAGTTACAAGGAAGACTTTATATGATAAATTAAAAGAGTATGGAATATAGAGCTTTATAATATTTTGCGTATTTCCTATTGACTAAAAAAAGTAAAAATGATATAATTAAATGCTTCAAAAAGGGTGGTCCTCTTTGTGAAACTGGCAAATGAACATCGCGTAAAGAGGGGAGGAACAAAATATGAAAGAAAAACTAATCGAATTAGTTGAAAAAGATTACATTAGAGAAGATATTCCTCAATTTAAAGCTGGAGATACTGTAAAAGTACATTATAGCGTAAAAGAAGGAGAAAAAGAAAGAATACAAATTTTCGAAGGTGTAGTTTTAAGAGTTAGTGGTGGTAGTGTTGCTAAAACTATGACTGTAAGAAAAATGTCTTATGGTGTAGGAGTAGAAAGAATAATACCAGTTAATTCACCTCTTGTAGCTAAGATTGAAGTAACAAAAATAGGAAAAGTAAGAAGAGCAAGACTTTATTACTTAAGAGAATTAAAAGGAAAAGCTGCAAGAATAAAAGAAATTAGAAAATAAAAAAAAGCTAGCGTATTGCTAGCTTTTTTGCATAGGAGGAAAAATGAAAAATATTTATATAAACATTTTAATATATATAGTAGTAACATCTTTTTTTGCATATATTTGGATAAAAGAAAAAGAGTTAGGAAAAAAAATACAAAATATAAAAGATAAATTTTCTGATAAAATAATTGGAAAATATGAAGTAAAATCTCCAATGAAAAAGAAAGTAATTAGAGGAACTGTTAATTGGACTGAAACAATTGTAACTGCAGTTGTTTTAGTGTTAGTAATACAACATTTTTACGTCGGAAATTTTTTAGTTCCAACAGGTTCAATGATACCTACAATTGAAATTGGAGATAGAGTGTTCGGAGATATGGTTTCATATAATTTTAGAGACCCTAAAAGAGGAGAAATTGTAGTATTTAGAGAGCCAATGGATAATAAATTGTTATTTACAAAAAGATTAATAGGAGAATCTGGAGATAAAGTAAAAATAGGCTCTGATAAGAGGATTTATATTAATGGAAAAAAATTAACAGATAAGAAATATGATAGAGATTACTTTCAATTAGGGTATTTAGGAGCTGGAGAATGGTATATTCCTAAAAAAGGCGATACTATTCAAATAGCTGGAGAGTTTAAACCTGCAGAAGGTAAATTAAGTGATATTGGAAAATTAAATGATGTTCAAAGATATTTAATGTCAAGAGGTGATGTAATAACAAGAGCACTTCCATATGCCAAATTTATTGTTAATGGGAAATATGAAACAGGAATAATAATGGATTTTTTAAGAGATGATGAAATTGCTAAAAAATTGTTAAGTGGAGAAAAAATAACATTAAAAGAAAATTATTATTTTGTACTTGGAGATAATAGTAAAACTAGTTTTGATTCAAGATGGTGGGGATTAGTTGCAGAACATAGATTTAGAGGACGAGCAATGTTTAGATTTTGGCCAGTTAATAGGATGGGATTATTAAAGTAGGTGAACTGTTATGAATAAAAAAATTACAATATTAGATTCCATATCATTTATTGAAATGGAATCTTTTAATAAACCATGGAATAAAAATATTATAAAATCTATGTTTGAATCTAAAGAATATTTAATTTTAGTGGAATATGTAAAAAAAGAGATAGTTGGTTATATAATTTTATATAACACTTCAGATGTAGTTGAGGTATTAAGAGTTGCGGTAATGAAAAAGTTTAGAAATCAAGGAATTGGGAAAACTCTTTTAGAAAAAGCTATTGATGAAACTAAAAAAATAGGTTATAATGAAATATTCTTAGAGGTAAGAGTAACTAATTATAGTGCTATTTATCTATATAAAAAAGTAGGGTTTGAAAAAATAAATATTAGAAAAAATTATTATAAAGACAGTAATGAAGATGCGTTAATAATGAAAAAAAAGTTATAGAATTAGTCAAAAAACGAGGTATTAAAATGAAAGAAAAAATTGAAAAAATTATGCAAAATTATAATTATAATTTTGATTCAGAAGAATATATAAAAAAAAATATATTAGAAAATATATATTTAACTTATTCAGAATTAAAGGAAGTAATAGAGATTCTTTATGAATTGGAGTATATAAAGGAGATGGATCTAAAAGAAGTTTTTGAAAGTATAAAATTTGATACAGTTAAAAGTAAAAAAGAAAAAGGAAGCTATTTTCTGAAGGAACTATTATATTATAAATATCCACTTTATCAAAAAACAATGAAAAAATTAAAATTTCATCTAAATAAGATAAAAGATTCTAAAATAAAATTAACATATCCTCAAAATTTAGAGGGAGACAATTTAAAAATTGAAATTACAATAAAAAATGAAAAAGACGTGGATAATATATTGGATAAATTATTAAAAAATAGAGATAATTTAAAAGATATAATATCATTAATAAAAAAATAAGCTACGCTTCATCTGGTAAAATAAAAATATTTTTCAAATTTTTGGTTTCTGAAAAATTTTGCTTTGAAAAATCGCAAATTTAAAAAAATGGCGTAGCTTATTTTCTGAATAAATTTATATTTTTTGAATAAATAAAAAAATAAGCTACGCTTCATCTGGTAGAATAAAAATATTTTTCAAATTTTTGGTTTCTGAAAAATTTTGTTTTGAAAAATTGCAAATTTAAAAAATGGCGTAGCTTATTTTCTGAATAAACTTATAATTTTCAAATAAATGAAAAAGGGTGAATAAATTATGAACAAAAAATTAGAAATAACATTATTATCTATTAGTTTTGTGGTTTTATTTTTGTTTAGTATTATATTTTCTACAAAAACTTTAATATATAGTTCTTTTATATATTTTAATCTTTTTTCATTAGTTGTAATTTCTGCAATAATGATATTATCTTTGCGTTCATATTTAATTTTAAAAAACTTTATGCATCTATTCTTTTCAATTTCTTATGGAATTTTAATGTTTATTTATATATTGATCATGAAAGAGTACTATTTTAATAATATGTATATAGATTATATGATCCCGATTATAAAATATACAGAAGTACTAATTTTTATGTTTGGAATATTTGTTTTAAGAGAAAAAGTAGATAAAAGAAAAATATTGAAATCTTTTATCATTTTAATAATAGTAAATTTATTTTATTTTTTTATAACTATATTTTTTATAGAGAGTAATGTTTCTATAGTCATATTTTATATAGAACTATTATTAGTATATTCTTATTTGTCAGATGAATCTATAAAAGATTATTTTACAAAAATTTTGTGGTATAAAATATTTTCATGGTTATTTGGAGTTATTTATACGGTTACATCTTTTAATTATTTTAATCTTATATCTTTTTTTATGTATTTTTATTCTTTATATAAATTTTTAGAATATTTGAATTATGTGTTGAATAGAGGCTTTTTTAAGGAGATTTATAATAGAGAACAAAAAATCAGAAAACTTATAAAATATCATAATTCTGGAATAATTATAATAGATGATTATTACATAAATTATATAAATGATTCAGCATTAAAAATATTAGGGAAAGATAGTAAGAGAGAATTAAAAAATAAAAGTATATATTTAGCATTAGAGGGAATATCATCGGAATTATTGGAAGATACATTAAAAAAATTTCCAGAAGAAAATGTTGTTGAGATAGTAAACTTTAATAAAAAAAATAAAAAAATAAAAATAAAAGCATATAAAACAGGAGATGAATTTTCAGAAGAGATTATAATAATTTTGGATGAACTTCTAACTCAAAAAGAAGTTTTTGAAAAAGCAAATAATTTATTATCAAATAATGTTGTGTATTTATATAATGAAGATGAAAGAGAATATGTATATATGAATAATGGAGTAAAAAATATTTTAAATAAATCTCCTGAAGATTTTTATAATAATTCAACAATGATGTTTGATATGATTCCAGAAGGTAATTCTAAATGGTATATGGAGTTTATGGCAAATAAAAAAGATGGACTTGAAGAGTTTTCCTATGTTAAAGAAAATGGAGAATTAGTTTGGTTGCTGGGAGAAAGAAGAAAATTTGAATTTTATGGAAATGAGTATTATTATGGTGTAGGTGCAGATATAAGTAGATATAAAATTAGAGAAAATGAACTGTTGTTAAAAAATGAAAAATTGGAAAAAGAGAATAAAATAAAGGATATGAGTGTATCGGTCATATCACATGAGATAAGGACTCCAATTACTTCAATAATAGGATTTCTAGAGAATATAATAATGAATAAAAAATTTATATATCCAAAAGTATTAACAATGGTATATAAAGTATATAATAATAGTATGAGGTTGAAAGAGCTAATTAACAACCTTTTGGATATAAATAAATTAAATGCAGGGAAAATGGAAATAAGTAAAGAGATATTAGTTTTAAAAGATATGGTAACAGAAATAATGCTGAATAATGAGATTCTAATGGAAATAAGAGATATAGAATATAGTGTAAATATAGATGAAGAGCTAGAAGCTTATGCTGATTATAATTTAATTTATCAATCTATAAATAATATTGTTAGTAATGCAATAAAATATAATAAAGATAATGGAAAGATTATAGTATCTGGAATTGATAATGAAAAAAGTGTAACGTTAAGCTTTAAGGATACTGGAATTGGAATAAAATTGGAAAATATAAACTCTGTATTTGAGGAATATGAAAGAATAGAGGGTTCGCATATACAAGGGACAGGAATAGGTATGCCATTAACAAAAAAAATGGTAGAATTAAATGGTGGTAAAATATGGATAGAATCTGTTTATGGAGAAGGTTCTACTATTTTTATAGAGTTGTTAAAATAAGGAAGAAGGGAGGGGAAATAATTGTTTATACTTTTTTTTATAATTTTAGGAATATTTTTATTCGTCAGATATAATTTGGGAGTTGGGCAGATTTTAATTGGATTTGTAGTAATAATGGTTGTGTTTAGCTTGTTTTTACGACCGGTATTTTCACCATTTTTTGGTGGATATTATTCACCGTGGGGAGGATATTCTCGAGGGTCAAGTTTTTTCTTTTTTAATAACAGTCATTCGAGCAGAAGTTATACACCAAGAAGGACAAGAAGTGTAAGAAGAAGCGTATCAGGATTTAGAAATAGAGGAACAGGTTTCGGAAAATAATGGAGGTGGATAAAATGTTATATGTATCAATTTATATTTTAGTAGGATTAATATTTGCATTTTTTATATCAACAATAGTATATGACAAAGCATTAACAAAAGGATTTAGTTTAAAAGAGTATCTGTTTGAAAAAGATAGTAAAGCGGTATGGGTAGATTACTTTGGTGGATTTATTTTACCAGCATTTTTAATAACATATAATTCTGTAACAGGAGGGGAAGCAAAATCATTAATATTAGACTTATTAACAATATTAATTATTTTATCAGTTGCAATAGCAGTTTTAGCAGTAGTTAGAGTGTTAAATGATAAAATTATATTGAATATATCTAGTAAATATGGTGATAAAACTACATTGAATAATGAGATATTTAATCAATCTAATTTATCAGCTTCATTTTTTAATATTGCTTTTACATCTGTTATAACAAATATTCTTTTGCAAGAATCTATATTTGAAGAAAAAATTTCAGTTATGTTATTAAGAGCTTTATTAATATTTTTATTTAATATAATAGTATTTATTGCTTATAAATTTTTAGAAGTAAAAAGAGAAGTGAAAATATATGAAAATTTATTTGAAAAGGATAATAGTGCATCTGGACTTACATTTTTAGGATATATTGTAAGTTGGCAAATAATTTTATATAAATTAGTTAATTTTTATGATTTGAAAGAGTTATATTCTATGGTAGTTAGTTTTATGTTGATTTTAGTTTTTTATGAAATAATAAAATTGATTATTAAATTTGGAATAAAATATATATTAAAAGAAGATATAGAAGATGAAATTTATTTACAAAAAAATATAGGTGCAGGGTTTGGAATGTTTGTTATATATACAGGAATTGCACTTTTGATATCAGGAGTATTATTTGGATGAAAATAAAAAGTGAAAATTTATTAGCAATTGCAATATTAATGACAGGAATAACAGGAATGGTAGCAGAGTATTCTCTCTCTACCATTGCTTCATATTTTGTTGGGAATAGTATAACCCAATTTTCATTAGTAATAGGAATTACAATGTTTTTTATGGGAATAGGCTCAAAAATATCAAAATATATAGAAAAAGAAATATTTTATAAATTTATATTATTTGAATCTTTACTTTCTATTATATCTGCATATTCAATAATATTTACTTATTATTTAATGGGGATAAGCGGAGAAAAATTGTTTTATATATATATGTTATCAGGAATAGTGGGTACATTAATCGGGCTTGAAATTCCATTAATTACAAGGATAAATGAGCATTATAATATAGCGTTGAAAGAAAATATAAGCAAGGTTTTATCTTATGATTATTTTGGAAGTTTAATAGGAAGTATATTGTTTGCATTTTTATTCTTACCATATTTAGGGCTTACAAATACATCAATTTTGTTAGGATTTTTTAATTTTTTAGTAGCTTTTTTTGTATATGTAAGTATAATAAAAAGAGGAATTGAAGTAGACTCTAAAAAAATAAAAAATATATTTATATTAAGTTTTTTAGTTATTTTATCAGCCTTTATATTTGGTAAAAAGATTGTAATGTATAGTGAACAGATGCAATATAAAGATAAAATAGTTTTTAAAGAACAAACAAAATATCAAAATATAATTTTAACTAAATTTAAAAAAGATTATAGATTATATTTAGATGGTCAAACTCAATTTTCTACATTTGATGAATATAGATATCATGAGAGCCTTGTGCACACTCCAGTTACTTTTTTGGACAATATTCCCAAAAGAGTATTAGTTCTAGGTGGTGGAGATGGAATGGCTGTTAGAGAACTGTTAAAATATAAAAAGATAGAGTCTATAACATTAGTGGATTTAGATGATCAGATGACAAAACTTTTTTCTACAAATAAACTTTTAAGAAGCTTTAATAAAAGTTCATTGTTAAATAAAAGGGTAGAAGTAATAAATGAAGATGCATATATATATTTGAAGAATAATAAGAGTAAATATGGATTAATTATAATAGATTTTCCTGATCCAAATAATATTGCATTAAATAAACTTTATACAGTTGAATTTTATAAATTGGTAAAAAGAAATTTAGAAAAAAGTGGAGTGTTTGTAACACAATCAACAAGCCCGATATATTCAAAAGAAGCGTATATATGTATAAGAAAAACAATAAAGGAAGTAGGGTTTAACGTATATTCGTATAAGACTCTAGTTCCTTCTTTTGGAATGTGGGGGTTTAATATTGGAAGTATGCAAAAAAGAGATTTGAATAAAATATTTAATAAAAAAATAGAGATTCCTACAATATATTTAACAAATGGAGTAATGAAATCAAACTTTTCTTTGGGGAAAGATATAAAGCTAGATGATGAAAAAATAGAGGTAAATAAGCTATTAGAGCCTAAATTATTGAAATATTATAATAATAGTTGGGTTTATTATTAAGGAATGAGTTAAATTTGTTTGGAGTTATTGAACGTTAGAAATTATGAGCTTAGACTCTTCTTTTACTGGGTGTAAACCTATTATATGGAAATTAGTGATAGAAACATTGAAAAAATTGACATTGAACAACATTGAAGTTTTTTTACTTTACAAAAAGGAGAAAAGATGAATTTAGAAGAAAAATATATAGATTATTTGCTAGACGAAGTAAATAAAAAGCTAAGAATGGAGTATTCAATAATTGAAGATTTGAATTATATTTTAAATGATTTTGAAAGATTTCAAGTTATGATAAAAGGAAATAACAAAATTAGGTCAGACATTAAAAAAGTTATTTTATCTAAAAATATTAATTTTAAAAAAATTAAAAATGATTATTATTTAAAATTAAATAGAAACAGAGTAATGAAATTAATTCCTATAATAAGATTATTTATAAAAATACAAGAGAAAAATTTTGAGAATAAATTTGTAAAAGAGCAATTAGATTTTTTTCGATTTGAATTCAATTCAATTAAGTTAGCAATGTTGAGTTAGGTATAAAAGGAAAAATGTAAGATATTGGATAATAATAGGAGGAGAATAAAATGAAACTTATAGATGCACATTGCCATATAAATTTAGATGAATTTAAAGATGATTTTAATGAAGTGGTAGAAAGAATTAATAAAAAACTTGAATTTGCAGTAAATATTGGATTTGATATGAAAACTTCTTTAGAAAGTGTAGAACTAGCTAAAAAATATGATTTTATCTATTCTGCAATAGGGATTCATCCAAATGAAGCAAAAGAATATTCTGATGAAGTTGAAAAAAAATTAATAAAACTTGCTGAAAATCCAAAAGTTTTGGCAATAGGAGAAATAGGACTTGATTATTATAGAGAGGGAGCTCCAAGAGATTTGCAAAAAGATGTTTTTAGAAAACAGATAGAATTAGCAATAAAATTAGATAAACCAATATTAATTCATTGTAGAGATGCTTATGGAGATACATTTGATATATTAAACGAATATAAAGAAGCTAGAGGAATAATGCATAGTTACTCTGGAAGTTATGAATTTGCTAAAAAATTAATGGATAGATTTTATTTTTCTATAAGCGGACCAGTAACATTTAAAAATGCCAAAAATGTAAAAGAGATGGTTAGAGAATTGCCAATAGAAAGAATAATGGTAGAGACAGATTCGCCTTATTTAACTCCAACTCCATATAGAGGGAAAAGAAATGAACCAATATTTGTAGAGTATGTAGCAAGAGAAGTTGCAGATTTAAAAAATATGAAATATGAAGAAGTAAAAGATATAACAAATAAAAACACAAAAAAAGCATTTGAAATAGAGGTGTAAAAGTGCAGATAATATGTCCTGTATGTAAGGAAGAGTTAAAAAAAGAGAATAATAAAATGAGTTGTATTAATGGACATTCATTTGATTTTGCAAAACAAGGATATATAAATCTTCATACTAAAAGAGGAGAAAAAAATCCTGGTGATAATAAAGAGATGGTGAAAAATAGAAGAGCATTTTTAGAAATAGGGCTTTATAATAATTTAAAAGAAAAGATAAAAAAAGTATTATATAAATACAGAGATTTATATAATTTTAATAGTTTATTAGATTGTGGATGTGGAGAAGGATATTATACATCATCTTTTGAATTAAAAGATGTTATTGGGATAGATATTTCTAAATTTGCAATATTAGAAGCTGCTAAAAAATATAAAAAGTTAAAATTTATTGTTGCTTCAGGGAAAGATATACCTATAAAAAGTGAGAGTGTAGAAATAGTTACATCTATTTTTACTAAACTTTTTCCGAATGAATATTATAGAATATTAAAAAATAATGGTATAGTAATAACAGTTCATTCAGGTATAAATCATTTAAAAGAGATAAAAGAAGTTGTGTATGAAAATGTAAAATATGATGTATATAATCCTGATAGAGATATGCTAGACAAATTTAAAAAAATAGATTCTATAAACTATTTTTATAAAGAAAAATTAAAGACAAATTTAGAGATAAAAGAGCTATTTGAGATGACTCCATATAAATGGAAAAGTCCAAAAGAGGGGATAGACAGACTTTACAGTTTAGATAATTTAGAAATAACAATAGATGTGAATATAGATATTTATAAGAAGGTGTAAAATGAAAATACTTGGAATAGGAAATGATATAATTGAGATATATAGAATACAAGAAGCTATAGAAAAAAACAGTAAATTAGAAAAAAGAGTTTATACAGAAAAAGAGATTGAGTATGCTAATAGTAATAGAAAATATGAAGTGTTGGCTGGCAGATTTGCAGCAAAAGAAGCAATATCAAAAGCTTTTGGAACAGGGATAAGAGGATTTAAATTAACAGATATAGAGATATTAAATGATGAATTAGGGAAACCGTATGTTAATTTGTATGGTAAATTAAAAGAAAAATATTTAGGTTATAATATTATGGTAACAATATCTCATAATAAGAGTAATGCCATATCAACTGCTATAATTTCTTGTGAATAGTGTAAAGGTTTTGTAAGAAAGATAATTTCAGCACAAAGAAAGGAGAACTCAAAGTTACACAAAGGAATGGCTTAAAAATAACATTCCCATTTTGCTTTAAAATACGCAATGTTTTAAGCGTTTTTATAACAAAATATGAGAACATTATTTTTTAAACGTTCCAAAGAAAAAAATTATTTAAAACTATTGGGTGAATACTGATGAATAAAAATTGAAAGATAGTTATTTTGGATGGAATTCTATAAAAATTTTATACTATCTTCTTGTGAATAGAGATTGTAAAAACAAAAATTAAATGATATAATATAAACAGGAGATTCGTGTGCCACTCTTAATATAATATAGATTGTAAGGAGAGAAATATGTATAAAAAAATTGTTATTTTTATGTTTTTAATAATGGGGTCATTTATTTTTGCAGAAAATTTGGGAACAAATATTATTTTGGATGATGCAATATTTTATTATGAAGGGAATAATGAAAATATATTGGATTTAAAAGATGATACTATTAAAGAATATCAGGATGTTTTGATGAAATATAAAAGCTTTTATGATTTGGATATAACAAAATTATTTGAAAGTAATTATGCAATATCTTTTCATAAAAGAAAGGATGAAAAGAAATTTTTTATTTATAAAAAGATTGAAACTGCAGATTTTGTAGGTACAAAATTTTATAATAATAAATTTTTTGAAAGAGATATAATTAGCGGAATGACTACATATTATATTTTAGGGGATAATCAATTTATATATTCATATGATTCTGGAAATTTATATATAAGTAATGATATAGCTTTATATTTTGAAATGTTAGATAATTTGAAAAAAGAAAAACACACATTAAGAAAAGATAAAAATTTTGTTAATTTGCTTAATTATAATAAAGAATATAAATATAAATATTATTTATTGCAAAGTAAACCTATTGAAAAAAATGGATATGTAATAAAAAAATATAGTGAAATTAATGGAGAGAAAAGAATAAAAAGATATTTAGTAGATAATCTTAGTGAAAAAGAAGAAGATAATATTAATTTAGCTGATTTAATTAGTGGCGATGTAGATAGAATTTATATTGGAAAAAATATTCAAGGTGTTACATCATTATTAAATGATGATTTTAAAATAATGAATTATACAGTTTCAAAAGAGTTGTTAAATTATCTGAATACTAATATAAAATTAGCAGTATATATAGAAAAAGGCAAAGATTTTTATATTTTATTATTACCTAAAGAAAATTTTGATAATTCAATTGAACTATTGAGAAAAGAATATGAAAAAGTATTTTTTTATGATAAAAAATTAAAACTTTTAAAAAATGAATATGGGTATGAAATTCATATTCCAATTTTACAAATAGATAGATATATAGATGTTTATAAAAATAAATATCTTATATTGAGTAATAGTTCAGAAGTATTGAAAAATATAGAGATAGGAAAATATTATAACTATGATTATTCAAAGATAAATCTACAAAGTACAATATATAAAGACTTTATAAATAATATAGATGAAAGTTTTGAAGTGAAAAACAATATAATTGAAGAGATAGAATAAAAAAACAAATAAAAAATTATAAAATAAATTTGAAAAATTTAAAAAATAAGAGTTTTGCTGAAAAGTTTAGAGCTCTTATTTTTATTATTTTTAAAAAATAAATACATTATATGGAGGATAGAATGAAAGAGAAAATTTTAGTGGTAGGTCATAAAAATCCGGACAGCGATTCTATTTGTTCTGCAATAGTATATGCAAATTTAAAAGAAAAATTGGGACTTGATACAAAGCCGGTTAGATTAGGAAAAATAAATAAAGAAACAGAATTTATATTAAATTATTTCGGAGTAGAAACACCTGAATTAATAGAAACAATAAAACCACAATTAAAAGATTTGAGAAAAGGTGTGAAGGATGTAATAAGAGAAGAAGATTCATTGAGAAAAGTAATTAAATTAATGACAGAAAAAAATTACTCTAGTTTGGCTGTTGTAGATAGTGAAAATAGATTAAAAAGTATGCTTCATATTTCTGAAATTGCAGATGCATATTTGGAAATGGGAGCTATTGATATTTTTAAAAATTATGAAACAACTTTTGAAAATTTATGGCAAGCTCTAGGAAAAGAAGCTTCACTTGTTAATGGAATTTATCCAAAAGGGATAATAAGAGGAAATCTTAGAGGTGTATCTGAATTATCAAAAATTAAAAAAGGAGATATTGTTATTACAACATTATTATCGAAAAATATAAATAATGCTGAAAAAGCAGGTGCAGAATTAATAATAATATGTGTAGATGAAACAGATGTTATTCCAGATTGTAATGTGAAAATTCCTATTGTTAGAGTGAATAATGGAATTTTTAAAGTATTTAAAAGAATATCTGAATCAGTACCAATAAAATCAATATTATCTGATAGTAAATTTATACATTTTTACACAAATGATTATATTGATGATGTAGAAGAAATTATAGATAATAGCGAACAAAATAATTTTCCTGTAGTAGATGAAAATGGAAAAGTAGTTTCAACAATTCGTTTGAAACATATTATGAATATTGAAAAGAATGAAGTTATTTTAGTAGATCATAATGAAGCGCCACAGTCAATAGATGGGATTGAAACAGCTAAAATATTAGAAATAGTAGATCATCATAAATTTGGAAATTTTGAAACTATAGAGCCTTTAATGATAAGAGCAGAACCAGTAGGAGCAACATCTACAGTTATATATGGACTATATAAAGAAGCTAAAATCATTCCAAGTAAAAAGATGGCAGGGCTTATGTTAAGCGCAATATTATCAGATACACTTATTTTTAAGTCGCCTACTTGTACCCAAAAAGATATTAATTATGCAAAAGAATTAGCAAAAATAGCAGATATAGATATTGAAAGTTATGGAATGAAAATGTTAATAGCAGGAACTTCTTTAGGAGATATTACACCATCTGAAATTATAAATATAGATAAAAAAGAGTTTTCAATGGGAAAATTTAATGTTGCTGTAGCACAGGTAAATAGTGTTGATGTAGAAGGAGTTTTAGAAAAGAGAGATGAATTAAAAAAAGTTATAAATGATGAAATATTAGAAAAAAATTATGATATGTTTTTATTTATGATAACAGATATAATAAGAAACGGTTCAAAGATTGTAGCTTTAGGAAAAGCAAAAGAGTTAGTTACTAAAGGATTTAATATTGAGCTAGTTGAGGATGAAGCTTGGTTAGATGGAGTGGTATCTAGGAAAAAACAAATTATTCCATTTTTAATGGATGCAAGTCAAATGATATGAGGGGATAATTGAAAATTAATAATGGGAAATTGATAATGAAAAGATAAAATTAAAAAAGCCAAATATCCACGCTATAGGTTTCTCTTAGATAAGAGAAACCGACAACAAGGGAGGAGTAGAGTTTTTATAAAATTCTTAGCTTTATGACATTGGGATAAAGGCGGATAAAAGATAAATAAAAGATTTTATAGGGGCAGATTCTGTATTTGCCTAAATAATAAAAGTTAATGGGGGCAAAAATGAAAGAATTTAATATAATAGGAACTTGTATTCCAGAAGAGCATTATATGGTAGATACAACATCTAAATTAAATCAAATAATAAAATTAATAGAAAAAAGAAAATATTTTACAATAAATAGGCCTAGACAATATGGGAAAACAACAACAATATATTTGTTGGAAGAAAGATTAAAAAAGAGTAAAGAGTATTTAATGATATCAATAAGTTTTGAAGGTCTTGGAGATGAAAATTTTGAAAATTCAGAGATTTTAGGTAAATCTTTAATAAGAAAAATAAATAAAATGTTAAAAATAAAAAAATTTGAAAATTTAGTAATTGATATTGAAAAAACTCAAATGAAAACGATGGATGATTTAAGCGATATTATAACTGATTTTGTATTAAAAACAGATAAAAAAGTGATATTAATGATAGATGAAGTGGATAAAAGTAGTAATAATCAACTGTTTTTAAATTTTATAGGAATGTTACGAGAAAAATATTTATCAGCAATAAAAAAGCAAGATTATACATTTCATAGTGTGATTTTAGCAGGAGTACATGATGTAAAAAATTTAAAATTAAAGTTACGACCAGATGAGAATAGAACATTAAATAGTCCGTGGAATATAGCGGTAGATTTTGACGTAGATATGTGCTTTAATCCTCAGGAGATAGCAACGATGTTAAGAGAATATGAAGCAGATGTAAAAACAGGAATGGATATAAAAAATATGTCAGAAAAGATATATATGTATACAACTGGTTATCCGTTTTTAGTAAGTAAATTATGCAAAGTAATGGATGAAAAACTAGATAGAAATTTTAGTGAAAAAGGGTTGGAAGAAGCTATAAAAATAACATTGGAAACTCCTAATACACTGTTTGATGATATAATAAAAAATATAGAAAATAATAGAGAATTTTATAAATTTATAGAAAAAGTTATATTAGGGAATGATAAAGTTGATTATGTACATACAGATACAATGGTATCAATAGGAAAAATGTATGGAATAATAAGAGAAAAAAATAGAAAAGTTGAGATAGATAATAAAATATTTGAGATATTACTTTATAATCATATTATAGCGAAACGAGAAAGAGAAAAAGGGGCAGTTTTAACTTATGAATTTAGAACAAAATTTATAGATGATAATGGTAATTTAGATATGGAATTGGTATTGAGTAAATTTCAAGAATTAATGAAAGCAGAATATAGAAAAATAGATGAAAAATTTGTGGAAAGAGAAGGTCGACTACTATTTTTAGCATTTTTGAAACCAATAATAAATGGAACAGGATTTTATTTTGTGGAATCAGAAACAAGAGAGTCAAACAGAATGGATATAGTAGTGACATATAATATGAAAAAATATGTAATAGAGTTGAAGATATGGCGTGGTGGTAAGTATGAACAAGAGGGAAGAGAGCAGTTGTGCGGATATTTAGAATCACAAAATTTAGATAAAGGGTATATGATATTTTATAGCTTTAATAAGGGGAAAAAGTATATTAAGGATAAAGTTATGGTTAAAGGGAAGGAAGTTTTTGAGATAGTTGTATAAAAAATTGGTAAAAAAAATAAAATTAAAAAAGAAAAAAGAGTGTTTTAACCACGGGATAAAGGCGGATGTTCTCAAGTTAAGAGGAACTGGTAATATAGAAAAGTGCTAGATTAATTCGTTCAGCACAAAGACACCAAGAACGCTAAGACACACTAAGAAAACATTTTTTTATTTATTTAATTAGTAGGAAAGTATAAATTTTTCAGAAAAAGATTTATGTTTTTCCATATAAAGCGTTAATCTTATGTTTTTAAATAATTTTTTTCTTTGTGTAACTTTGAGTTCTCCTTTCTTTGTGCTGAAATTGTTTTTCCTACAAAAATTTCGAACTATTGATTTTTTGAGTATTCTTTATATATAAAATGCTCTTTGTTTTTATAAATAGTTATGATATAATATGAGTATAATGGAAAATAGACAAGAAAAAAATGAATTTAAATCAGGAGGATTTATGGATATTTTAGAAATAAAAAGAGATTATGAAAAAATGAAAGAGAAATTAGAAGAGATGAGGAGGCATCTTTGACCTTGCTAACAAAAAAGAAGAGATAAAGAAATTAGAAAAAATAACAGTTGAAGATGGATTTTGGAATGATAAAAGAGAATCAGAAAAAATAATAAAAGAATTAAATATATTAAAAGAGAAAATATCAGAATTTGAAAATATTGAAAGTGAAGTTGAAGAATTAGAAGTTTTAATAGACTTTGTAGAAAGTGGAGAAACAGATTTTGAAGAAGAATTAGAAGAAAAATATAATAAATTAGTAAAAAATATGGATGAGTATGATACTAAGATATTACTATCAGGAGATTATGATATAAATAACGCAATAGTAACAATTCATTCTGGAGCAGGTGGGACAGAAGCTTGTGATTGGGCAGATATGTTATATAGAATGTATAGCAGATGGTGTAATGATAAAAAATATAAAATAGAAGTTTTAGATAGATTAGATGGAGATGGAGCTGGGATAAAAGCAATAACTTTTTTAGTTAAAGGTGAATATTCTTATGGATATTTAAAAAGCGAAAAAGGGGTACATAGATTAGTGCGAATATCACCATTTGATTCAAATAAAAGAAGACATACCTCATTTGCATCAGTAGATATAATGCCAGAAGTAGATGATAATATAGAGATTGTTATTAATAGTCAAGATTTAAGAATAGATACCTATAGAGCTAGTGGTGCTGGTGGACAACATGTAAATATGACAGATTCAGCGGTTAGAATAACACATTTACCAACAAAAACAGTTGTTACGTGTCAAAATCAGAGGTCGCAAATTCAAAATAGAGAAACAGCAATGAAAATATTAAAATCTAAACTTTTTGAAATGGAAATGAAGAAAAAAGAGGAAGAATTAAAAAAAATGCAAGGTGAAATGTCTGAAATAGGTTGGGGGAATCAAATTAGGAGTTATGTATTTCAACCTTATACAATGGTAAAAGACCATAGAACTAATTTTGAAATAGGAAATGTAGCATCTGTTATGGATGGAAATATTGATGGATTTATAAGAGCATATTTGAAATGGATAAAAAGATAAGGGGAAAAATAATGGAAAAAAAATTGATATATTTATTTTTTATAATGTTATTTTCCACAACGATATACGCTAGTAGAGAACAAACTAAAAAAATAAATTTTTCTGTTTTAAGTGTTGGAGATTTTAATGGAGAATATAAAAAAATCCCTAAAATTTTTAATATTGTAAAGCAAACAGAAAGGTTAAGAGATAATCTTGTAAAAATAGATATAGGAAATAATTTTTCAAAAATAGATAATTATAATGATATTATAATGAGATTTTTAAAAAAATCAAAATTTGATTTTAATTTTTTAGGAATAGATGAATTTAAAAGTAAAGTTTATATAAAAGAAAATAAATTTTTTTCAAGTTTAAATTTAATTGAAAATTCTGTAATTCCTTATAAATTAATAAAAAAAGATAATTATATATTAGCAATTGTAGGAATATCAAATTTATATGGGAAAACAGATAATTTAGTTGATTATAAAAAAGAATTAGAAAAGTTGATATATAAGCTTGATTCAAAATCAGATTTTGTATTTATAGTTTCAGATTTAACTAGAGCAGAAAATTTAAATATATTAGCTCAATTTAAAGATATATCAATTTTATTTGAAAGTAATAGTTTTTCATATAATCCAATAGAAAAAATTGGAGAACAGTATATTATAGCTAATAAAAATCCAATTTTATTGGATTTTGTATATAATCCAAATGTTGCAAAACAGATAAACAAACATAATAAAAATTTTTCTTTGAAAAATTTATTTATAGAAGATTATAAAATAATAGATGATTATTCATACTATGAAGAAGACAATAAGTTAAAAGATTATATTAACTGGAAAGAAGAAGTAGAAAAGAAAAAAAATAGTGAATTTAAAATTTTTAATAATAAAACTTTTTACAAAGAAAATGTTTTGTTGGGAGAAAGAATTCCATTTTTAGATAGTATTGGAGAATATTTATCATATTATTATGATTCTGATACAGTTGCATTTGTAAGTTCAGATATAAAAAGAGGATTAAAAAAAGGTATTGTAACTGTAAAAGAGTTGAAAGAGTTATTAAAAAATGATAATATAGAGATATATAATATTTCAGATTTAGAATTACAAAAATTAATAAAAGCTAATAAATTTTTTAAAGGGACAGACAAATATATCTATTTTATTAACGAGTATAAAAATTTAGGAAAAAAAGAGAGTTATAAAATCATTTCAACAGAAGAGTTTGAAAATAGATTTGGATATAAAGGCAAAGTTTTAAATTATACAATATCTGATTTTTTATTACAAAGGAGATAAAATATGAAAAAAATATTTGTTTTATTTATAATTTTATGTAATTTAATAGTGGCACAAGATTACAATAAAGCTGTTATGGAAAATAAAAATATAAAGAGCATCGAGCAAAAACAGATAACAGAACAAGAGATAAGTTTAATTGGAGTAAATGTGGATGGAATTAGAGTAGATAAAATTTATACTAATTTATTATCTCAAAAAAGTGAAGTTGTAATTTTAAAAAAAGATTTGGAAACAGCATTTTTAGCAAAGAATAAAGATATTAAAGAGATAAATTTGACTATAGGTAAAGATAAATTAATAGCAAAAGGAAAAGTTAGTTTGTTAGGGATTATAATGAGTGTTTATTTAGAAGGGGAATTTATTTTAAATGATAATCAAGAATTAGAATTTGATATAAAAAAGGCAAAAGTAAATGGAATTATAGGAGTACCTAAAAAGATTATAGAAGGGTTTAAAAAGCGGTTAAATCCAATATTTAAATTAAAGAAATTTGGGATTCCGTTATATGTAAGTAAGATAATTTTTGAAAAAGATAAAATAAAATTCATATAGGAGGACATAAATGAGAGAAGTAAAAGTAAGAATTGCACCATCACCAACAGGAGATCCACACGTAGGGACAGCTTATATAGCTTTATTTAATTATGTTTTTGCGAAGCATAATAATGGAAAATTTATATTAAGAATAGAGGATACTGATAGAACAAGATCAACAGAGGATTCGGAACAACAAATATTTGATGCTTTAAAATGGTTGGGATTAAATTATGATGAAGGGCCTGATGTAGGTGGAGAATTTGGACCATATAGACAATCAGAAAGATTTGACATTTATAAAAAATATGCTTTAGAATTAGTAGAAAAAGGTGCAGCATATTACTGTTTTTGTACACAAGAAAGATTGAAAAAATTAAGAGAAAGACAAATTGCAATGAAAAAAGCACCTGGTTATGATGGACATTGTAGAAGTCTTACCAAAGAAGAAGTTGAAGCAAATTTAAAAGAAGGAAAACCTTATGTAATAAGATTAAAAATGCCATATGAAGGGAAAACAGTAATCAAAGACCTTTTAAGAGGAGAAGTTTCATTTGAAAACGATAAAATAGATGATCAAATATTACTAAAATCAGATGGATTTCCAACTTATCATTTAGCAAATGTAGTAGATGATCATTTAATGGGAATTACACATGTAATTAGAGCAGAAGAATGGATACCATCAACTCCAAAACATATACAACTATATAAAGCTTTTGGATGGGAAGAACCAGTATGGGTACATATGCCACTACTTAGAAATGCAGATAAAAGTAAAATATCTAAAAGAAAAAATCCAGTTTCATTAAATTATTATATAGAAACAGGATATTTAAAAGAGGGTATTCTTAATTTCTTAGCATTAATGGGATGGGGATTAGGCGAAGAAAAAGAGATGTTTGGATTAGATGAAATGATAGAAAAGTTTACATTTGATAGAGCTTCACTTGGAGGTCCTGTATTTGATCTGAAAAAACTTGGTTGGTTAAATAATTTACATATGAGAAATAAAGATTTAGGAGAATTAACAAAATTAGCAATACCTTATTTTGTTAAAGCAGGATACTTAAAAGATGAAAATATGACAGATGAAGAATTTGAAAATTTGAAATCAGTAATAAAAATAGCAAGAGAGCCATCGCAAACATTATCAGATTTACCAAAAGAATCAAAAATATATTTTGTAGATGACTTTATGTTGCCGGAAGTAGAAGAAGGAATGTTTGCAAAACAAAAAAAAACAATAGTGAGATTACACAAAGCAATAGAAGATGAGATTGGGAAAAAAGCTATTCAATTATTTATAGAAAAAATAGAGAAAATGGAAGAAAATATTTCAGAAGAAGATGCAAAAAATATTTTACATAGTTTATTAGATGAGATAGGAGAAGGAGCTGGAAAAATTCTTATGCCTATAAGAGCAGTATTAACTGGAGAACCAAAAGGTCCAGATCTGTATACAGTTATAAATGTAATTGGAAAAACTAGAGTATTAAAAAGAGTAAATAATATAGTTGAAAAATATAATTTGAAATAAAAATTAAATTAGATTAAATTAAATAATTGATTTTTGCAATATTTAATTTAAAATATTATAAGACTTTAAGGAGGGGATATTATGAAAGAGTACATGAAAAAATATGAGGAATGGTTGGCTTCTGATTATATTGAAGCAGAGGATAAAAAAGAGTTAGAGGCAATAAGAGATGATGAAAAAGAGATAGAGGAAAGATTTTATCAAGATTTAGAATTTGGAACAGGTGGATTAAGAGGAATAAGAGGAATGGGAACTAATAGAATAAATGAATATGTAATTAGAAAAGCTACTCAAGGGTTAATTAATTATATGTTGAAAAATGATGAAAAAGCAAAAGAAAAAGGAATAGTAATTGCATATGATTCAAGAATAAAATCATATGAATTTGCTTTAAATACTGCATTAGTTGCAGCAGGAAATGGAGTAAAAGCATATCTTTTTGAAAGTTTAAGGCCAACTCCAATGCTGTCTTTTGCAGTAAGAGAACTTGGAGCATTATCAGGAGTAGTAGTAACTGCAAGTCATAATCCATCAGAATATAATGGATATAAAGCTTATTGGGAAGATGGAGCTCAAGTTACAGCACCTCATGATGTATTAATTATAGAAGAAGTTAAAAAAATGACAGATTTGTCACAAGTGAAAATAGCAACTGAGGAAGAAGCTAAAAAAAATGGATTATTAACAATAATAGGAAAAGAGATTGACGATAAATTTATAGCTGAATTAAAAAAATTGGCAATAAAACCAAATATAGTAAAAGAAGTAGCAGATAAATTAAAAGTGGTATATACTCCACTTAATGGGACAGGAAATGTACCAGTACAAAGAATATTAAAAGATATAGGATTAAAAAATCTATATGTTGTAAAGGAACAAGAGATGCCTGATGGGAATTTCACAACAGTAGGATATCCCAATCCAGAAGATCCAAAAGTATTTAAATTAGGGATAAAATTAGCAGAAGAAGTAGGAGCTAAAATCATAATGGCTAATGATCCAGATGCAGATAGAATAGGAATATCTATTAAATCAAAAACTGGGGAATGGATATATCCAAATGGAAATCAAGTAGGGATATTGTTGTCTGAATATATTTTAAGTAATATGAAAAAAATTCCAGAAAATGGAGTTATAATATCAACAGTAGTATCTACTCCAATGTTAGATAAAGTGGCAAAAGCTTATGGAGTAGAAGTAATAAGAACTTTAACAGGATTTAAATTTATAGGAGAAAAAATAAAAGAATTTAAAGAAGGGAAATATGATAAAGAGTTTATATTTGGATTTGAAGAAAGTTATGGATATTTAAGAGGAACTCATTCAAGAGATAAAGATGCTATAGTTGCAACAATGCTTATAACAGAAATGGTAGCATATTTTGAAAGTATAGGAACAACAGTTGAAGAACAAATTGAAAAAATGTATGAAAAATATGGGTATTACAAAGAAGGAATAAAAGCAGTAACTATGCAAGGAAAAGAAGGAGCAGAAAAAATAGTATCGATAATGAAGAATTTAAGAGAAAATTCTCCAAAAGAGATTTTAGGTAAAAAAGTTAGAATATTAAATGACTTTTTATTACAAAAAGAGAAAAATTTAATAGATGGAACAGAAAAAGAATTAATTTTACCTAAATCAAATGTATTACAATTTATATTAGAAGATGATACATATATTACAGCAAGACCAAGTGGAACAGAGCCAAAAATAAAATTTTATTTTGGCGTAAATGCGGATACAAAAGCTGGGGTAGAAGAGAAGTTAAGTAGCGCAATGGAAGATTTTTTGAAGATTGTAATGTAATTAAAGGATAATATGGAAAGCAACTGCTAGATTTGGCAGTTGCTTTTTTTGTGGAATTTAAATCTATAGTTTTTGGGGAGAGTTTATTTAGAGAAAAAATGAAATGTATATTGAAAAAAATAGTTTGTTATGATAAAATATATGTAGTATTATAGTAATAGGATAATTTTTTACAAGATTAAAACTATTAAAAAAGAACGGCTAAAAGTAATTTTCTCATTTTGTTTGAAAAATATGAACATATTTATAGGTTCCTTCAAATGGTTTTGTCAAAATTATTTTTTAATAGAACTAATAAAATTATAATAGTTGATTTTTTTATTAATATCTAACATTCTTTAATATCATATTTTTTAGATATATATTTTCTTTTTAAATAAATAAAAAATTAAGTTAAAAAGTAGTAGAAATATAAAAAAATATTAAATTTTGTAGAAAAAACATTCTATATATAATGAAAATATAAAAAAGGAAGAAGATATGAAAGGGAAAAAATTTCAATTGTTGAGTTGTACAAATTAGGGTAGAGTATTTTTATAAATTTTTATTTTCTGAAAAATTTTGCTTTGAAAAATCGCATATTAAAAAAACAGCGTAGTTTATTTTCTGAACAAATGAAAAAGAGATAATAGATATATATGTAACATTAACAAATGTTGAAGAAACATTTATATTTTTCAAATCAGATTTGGGAATGAGAATGAGATATTATAGAAAAGATAACAGAATAGAATCACATTTATTTATAACGATTTGAGCATATCATTTACTAATAGCAATAGAATATCAACTAAGCGCAAATGATATCAAACATAATTGGAAATATATAAAGAAGGAATGGTGTATCAAGTAAGAGTAACAACTGGATTTTTAACATCAGGAGGAAAAGCGCTATATGTTAGAAATAGATTTAGAGCTAATGAATTTCCAAAAAATCTATGCAGCATTAAAATTAGAATCAAGACCAATGAAGTCAAAAGTGTAATTATATAAATTTGTAGTGTTGAGAATTTTATTACTTATAATATTCTCGATGTTTTTTAGTGGCAAATATGAAATTCGGGTTAAAATTATAGAATAAATATTTAAAAAGGAAATTAAAATTATATTTAAAAATTTAGGAGGAGAAATTGAAAAAGATAAATAAACTAATAGTGATTATTATAGCTATATTATTTGTAGGGTGTTCTACATTAAGGCAAGATGTTAAAGATATAAAAAAGAAAAATGAAAAAGTTAAAATTGATAACAAAAAAGAAAAAATAAAATTTTATTCTAGTGAAAACGATTATTATAATGAAGGTAAAATTGGTGAATATAATTTAATAAAAAAGAATGATATATATTGGATATCATTTAGTGAACTTAACAATTTATTAATAAAAGCAAGAATTAGGAAATACGGAAATGATAAGTACATGGCTTATGGTAGAAAGATTATAATAGAGAAAGAAATGAATGTAGTAAAATTAGAAACTAGATATATTATAAATGATATAGTTATAAATAATTATGATATCGATTCAAAAGAAAATTTAATAATGAAAATGAAAAAAAAATATCCTGAATATAATATGACAAGTTTGGATATAAATAAAGCGGGATTTAATAAATTTGTTTATAAAGCAGAAAATTTATCGAAAGAAAAAATAGAAGTAAGGTTCGATTTAGATAATAGACGAGCTATAAAGAATGAATATAAAATTTATTCATTGAAAGAACTTAATCTTAAGTTTTTTAAAGTTAATAAAGAATATTATTTTCCGTTATTTTTAATAGGTGAAATATTTTTTAATGATAATCTTTATTTTGTTCATAACAAGAATAAAGTCAACATTTATAAAGGAACTAATATAGATCAATTAGGTCAAAAAATACTACCCCCTATTAATAAAGAATCAAGTTTAAGATTGAGAAAACTATCTACAAATTACTTATTTTATCTATTAGATAGCTATTATCCTAATAAAAAGATAATAGCAGAATTAAGAAAAAAATATATAGAGAAAATTAGAATGAGTAAAGATAATAATAGTTATTATAAAGAAATAAATAAAATGTTTAGTGAACTAAATGATTGGCATACAACATTAGTTAATCCTGTGTATGATTTAGAGTCTGTTCAAATTGAGGAATCGAAATATTTGAAAGCGGTTACAGAAGAAATTCCTAACAAAAATATTAAAATGAATAAAAAAATAAATATTAAGATGAAAGATGTATACAAAATAAGAAATAAATATCCATATGCAGAAAAATATATAAAAGGAAGGTCAAAAATTAGTTTCACACAACCAGAAGAAGGCACATTCGTAATAAAAATTAAAGATTTTAAGCATATTGAAAATTTTGAGAAGGTTAAAAAAAAGATAGAATATATTTTTAAAGAAATAAATAAAAGAGGTATAAAAAATCTAATTTTTGATTTAAGAAATAATCCAGGAGGAAGTCCTGATTTGGTTGAAGAAATGCTAAGTTATTTAGGGAATAAAAGTATTAATATATACTATAAAGGTCAAAATATCTTATATAAGGAAGAAGTTTTAACAAAAGATAAGGATAATTTTATGGGAAAAGTAGTAGTTTTATCAAATAAAAATGATTATAGTGCTGCAAATTATTTTATTCTAATAGTTAAGACAAATAATTTGGGTAAAATTATAGGAGAAAAGAGTCATGGAGGGGCACATACTCCAAATTATTATATATTGCCTGATAATACAGTGATTCATATGTCAAATGATTGCATAGTTGATACAGATAAATTTGGGAATGACTTTGAAAAAGGGGTAGAGCCAGATATATATGTAGAAGAAAATTTTAAAGGTAAAAATGATGACATACTAGATGCTGCATTAAGATATTTAAATGAAGAAGAGAGAGGTAGATAGTGAAAAAAATTGAGACTTTAAAGGATATATTCAAGTTTTTCCATTATTTACGACCATATTTAAAAATATTACTGTATATGTTAAACTAACTTTTAGTTTAACATATACAGTAGCTGTCAATTAATCAATTCATCTAGCTTTTTTAATTTATATTTTTCTAATTTTTAATATTTACATCTGAACTGTAACTTTATTTAGAGAAAAAAATAAAATATATATTGAAAAAAATAGTTTACTATGATAAAATATATACAGTATTATAGTAATAGGATAATTTTTTACAAATTTAAAACTATTAATAAAGAACGGCTTAAAAGTAATTTTCTCATTTTGTTTGAAAAATATGAACATATTTATAGGTTCTTTCAAACAGTTTTGTTAAAATTATTTTTTAATAAAACTATAGTAGTTCATTTTTTTATTAATATCTAACATTCTTTAATATCATATTTTTTAGATACATATTTTTTTTTAAATAAATAAAAAATTAAGTTAAAGAGTAGTATAAAAAGTAGTGGAAATAAAAAATATTAAATTTTGTAGAAAAAATATTATATATTTATTTGGAAATGCAAAATAAAAATATAACAGGGAGGAAAAATGGAAAATAAAAATATAGAAGGAAAAAAATTTGAAAAAGTAGAAGTAAAAGAAAATAAATTAAAAAAAACTATTGAACCTTCAGGAGCTTTTGTAGGGGCTTCTTGGGTAGCTCTTTTTTCTGGAATTATTGCTTACTTGATTGGATTATGGAATGCTACAATGCTTTTAAATGAAAAAGGATATTATTTTACGGTATTAATGTTTGGGCTTTTTTCAGCAGTATCTTTACAAAAGACTGTTAGAGATAAGGAAGAGGGGATTCCTATTACGAATATTTATTATGGAATTAGTTGGTTATCCTTGATGACATCTATAGGATTACTTTCTATTGGCCTTTGGAATGCAGGACTTACAAAAAGTGAAAAGGGATTTTATGCAATGGCATTTATATTAAGTATATTTTCGTCAATTGTTGTGCAAAAAAATATAAGAGATACAAATTCTAAATAAATAATTTACACTTTAATCTGAAAGAGTATAAATATTTTTTTGAATTTTTGATTTCTGAAAAATTTTATTTTGAAAAATTAAATATTCCAAAAGGATATAAAGTAAATCATTCAATTGCATTGTGATATTCTAAAATAGAAGCATTAAATGTTCCTAAAAGAAAAGAAAATTCTTACACTATTATTAAATAAGAATTAATATTTATAATGTACTTTAGTGAGTGAAAGCGCAATCTATTTTACTCAATAAAGTACTGTTTTTTATTTTTTGAAATATGGTATAATAAAATGCAAAAAAAATATTCCATATATTAATTTCAGATAAAAAATATTCTAAAATAAGCTTAAAAAATAGATTAAAGATAATTTTTTCAAATATTTTTATATTAATCATTTGCAAACCATATCATATACAAAATATATGAAATTATATATACTATATATTTGAAAAAAATATGTCAGCGTGATAAAATATTTAAAAATACTATAATAATAGTACAATTTAAATCGAAAGGAGTATGGAGAATGTATAGAAAAGTTGTGGATTATGCAGAACAACCGTTAGAAAAAATGTATGGAGAAAATTCATTTAGCGATGCTAAAATGAGAGAAAGATTACCTAAAAGTATTTACAAAGAATTTAAAAAAGTGCAAAATGGAGACAAAGAATTAACAATTGAGGTAGCAGAAGTTTTGGCTAATGCTATAAAAGATTGGGCAATTGAAAAAGGGGCAACTCATTACACACATTGGTTTCAACCATTAACAGGACTTACAGCAGAAAAGCATGATTCTTTTATATCACCAACAGCAGATGGAAGCGTTATATTAGAATTTTCTGGAAAAGAATTAATTCAAGGTGAACCAGATGCCTCATCATTTCCTAATGGAGGATTAAGAGCAACATTCGAAGCAAGAGGATATACTGCTTGGGACGTAACTTCTCCAATATTCTTAAAAGAAGATAATACAGGAATTACATTATATATACCAACAGCATTTATTTCTTATACAGGAGAAGCTTTGGATAAAAAAGTTCCATTATTAAGATCTATGGATGCTTTAAATAAACAAGCTATGAGAGTGTTAAAAGCTTTAGGAAATAAAGATTCTAAAAAAGTAATAACAACAGTAGGACCAGAACAAGAATATTTTTTAGTAGATAAAGAATATTTTGAAAAAAGAATGGATCTTGTGCTTGCAGGAAGAACTGTTTTTGGAGCAATGCCTCCAAAAGGACAAGAGATGGATGACCATTATTTTGGACAAATAAAAGATAGAGTAGCAGCATATATGAGAGAGCTTGATTATGAATTATGGAAATTAGGAATTGCAGCAAAGACAAAACATAATGAAGTTGCTCCAAATCAATTTGAATTAGCAGTGATATTTGGGACTACAAATGTTGCAGCTGATCATAATCAATTAGTTATGGAAACAATGAGAAGAGTGGCAGGAAGACATAATCTTGTAGCTTTATTACATGAAAAACCATATGCAGGTGTAAATGGATCAGGAAAACATAATAACTGGTCAATGGCTACTGATGATGGTAAAAATTTATTAGAACCAGGAAAAACTCCACATGAAAATATGCAATTCTTATTATTTATGACAGGAGTAATAAAAGCTGTAGATAAATATGCACCAATGTTAAGATTATCAGCTGCTAATGCAGGAAACGATCATAGATTAGGAGCTAATGAAGCCCCACCTGCAATTATCTCAATATTCTTAGGAGATTTATTGAGTGATATATTAGAAAAAATATCTAATGGAGAAGCTGCTAAAGGAAAAGATGGAGTAAAACTTGAATTAGGAACTGACTCATTACCAAAATTACCAAAAGATTTAACAGATAGAAATAGAACCTCTCCATTTGCATTTACAGGAAATAAATTTGAATTTAGAATGGTTGCAAGTTCAGATTCAATTTCTGGTGTAAATGTTATATTAAATACAATGGTTGCAGATGTTTTAAAAGAGTTTGCAGATGAATTAGAAAATGCAACTGATAAAAAAGCAGCTGTAGAAAAAATTATAAAAGATGCTTATTCTGCACATAAAAGAGTAGTATTTAATGGCGATGGATATGCAGAAGGTTGGGTAGCTGAAGCAGAAAAAAGAGGATTACCTAATTTGAAAAGTACAGTAGATGTATTGCCAGAAGGAAAAACTAAAGAAGTTATAGATTTATTTACAAAACATGGAGTATTTACAGAAGAGGAACTTGTATCAAGATTCTATATTTATTCTGAAAAATATTCTCAACAAATAAATATTGAAGCTAATATAATGGTTGAAATGGCTAATATGCAAATATTCCCATCTGCTAATAAATATGCAAAACAATTAGCTGATACTATAAAATCTGTAAAAGAAGTATTATCTGATGCAGATACAGTAGAACAAGAAAAATCATTAAAAGCTGTTTTAAATAATATAAAAGGATTAAAAGAAGGAATAGCTGAATTAGAAAAATTAATAATTGATGCTCAAAATACAGAAGGTGAATATGAACAAGCTAAATTCTATAGAGAAAAAGTTTTAGCTAAAATGGAAGAAGCAAGAGTTTATGGAGATAATTTAGAAAAACTTGTAGAGAAAGAATTATGGCCTTTCCCAACTTACGAAGATTTATTATTTAGATTATAAGAATTGAAAATATAAAGAAAGCTTTTAAAGGTAAACTTTAAGGGCTTTCTTATATTTGAAATATTATTTATAAATAAAATAGGGAGGTTTAAAATGGGCAGAAGATTTTACTTGTATATTTTAGGTCGATTAGTATCTATAATTGGAACAGGAGTTCAAATGCTTGCATTGCCATTATATGTTTTAGATATTAGTAAGTCGGCAGCGGTTATGGGAGGATTTGTAGCAGTTACAACTTTACCATCAATAATATTTTTACCATTCTTTGGAGTAATAGCGGATAAAAAAAATAAAAAAAACATAATGGTTTTATCAGATATATTAAGTGGAATAACAACTCTGTTTATGTTCTTGACAATTTTTTTTAATTTCAATTCTATTTACATTTTAGGATTTTTACAAATGATATTATTATTAATAAATTCATTTTTTTATTCATCAACAATGGCATTTTTCGGAGAAATTGTGCAGGAAAAAGATTTACAAAAAGCAAGTAGCATTTCGGAAACAAATAATAATATAGCAAAATTAGGTGCTCCTTTTTTAGGGGGAATTATATATATGGCATATGGAATAAAACTTATCTTTTTAATAAATTCAATTTCTTTTTTTATTTCAGCATTATTGGAAAAATTTATAAAATACGAATTTAAAAAAGTAGAAAATAATAATAAATTAAAATTAAAAAATTTTATTGAAGATATAAAAGAAACGTTGATATATATAAACTCTTATTTGGATTTAAAAGAAGTAGTAATACTTGCTATATTTTTAAATCTGTTTGTCATGCCACTTTTTTCTGTTGTTTTACCATATGGATTAAGGGTTGTTTTAAAAGTTAATTCGTCTGAATATGGTATAATAGAAACAATTTTTGCATTGGGGACTATTGTAGGGAGTTTAGTTTATGGAATGTTAAACAACAAGGTTAAATTTAAAAAATATTATTTGTTAGGAGCTTTTTTCATTATACTTTTTATATATGGAATTTCATTTAATATTGGAATAAAAAATGTATTTATGCTTTCTTCTATATTTTTTATGATTTTTTCTTTAATGATTACAATTATAAATTTACCATTAATGGTAGAATTTCAGAAGTTAGTAGATAATAAAATAAAAGCTAGATTTTTTAGCATATTTATGTTTTTAAGTCAAATATTGGTTCCACTGACAAGTTATCTATTTGGGTTAATGGTATCAAAAATAAATATTTATCTATTTATCTATTTTATTTCAATATCTTCTATAATATTTCTATTAATAATGAAAAAAAGATATGAATTTATAAGGAAAATTGAGATGTTAAAAATAAATAAGGAATATTGAAGAAATAAACTTGTAAAACCTTTGCTATTAAATATATTTAATAGCAAGGGCTTTTATATTGCTTTGATAGCATATATATATAAACGATCCATTAATGTGAATATTAATTTTCAAACAAAAGTTATTGACTTTCCATGGAAAATATAATAATATTATTTTAGAATAGAATATATAATAAAATATAAAAAAATTATTTTTTAACATTCTATGAAACATTAAAGTTATAGATATTTTGAATATAGGAGATGAATGTTATAATGGAAAAATTTGAAATAAAAGGTATTGATGGTAATAAAATAAATGTGTATAAATGGGTACCAAAAGGAGAAGTTAAAGGAGTGGTACAAATATTTCATGGTATGGCAGAACATGCACTAAGGTATAAAAAATTTGCTATATTTTTAAATGATAAAGGTTATGCTGTATATGCAAATGATCATAGAGGACATGGAAATAGCGTAGATAATATCTCAGAGCTTGGAAGAATAGGTGAAAATGGATTTTATGGAATTGTTGAAGATGAAAAAATATTAATGGAAAAAATAAAGAAAGAAAATTTAGGATTACCAATAATAATATTAGGACATAGTATGGGTTCTTTTATAGCTCAAGAATATATTACAAAATATGGAAATGAAATTAGTGGAGTTATACTTTCTGGAACAGCTATGAAATCTGGAATGGATCTGAAATTAGCACTTATATTAGCAAAATTACAGATGAAGCTGTTTGGTAGATATAAGCCAGCAAAATTTATAAGTAATTTAAGTTTTGGAAGTAATAATAAAAAAATACAAAATGCAAAAACAAGTAATGATTGGTTATCAAGAGATGAAAAAGAGGTTGATAAATATAATAAAGATAAATATTGTGGAACTACTTTCCCAATAGAATTCTATTACGAATTTTTTAAAGGATTATCAAAATTATACGAAAAAGAAAAATTAAATCAAATTCCTTTAGAGTTACCAATATATATTTTTTCAGGAGATGCTGATCCAGTAGGGAATTATGGGAAAAGTACAAAAGATTTATATAATTTATATGAAAAATTAGGCTTGAAAAATTTAGAAATAAAATTATATTCTGGCGGAAGGCACGAAATGTTAAATGAAAAAAATAGAATGAAAGTTTATGAAAATGTGTACAATTGGATAAGGGAAGTTTAATTTTTTTTAGATTTCCTTATGAAAGAAGTTATTTTTAAAAATATAAAATAAAAAGAGTATAGTGAATGACTTTAGTTGGGCAGTTTTTTTACCCCTTTCAAAGAAAGCTTTTGAGAATTATTTTTAATATAATTTTTTATGTCAATTTTTTCTACAAAAACTTATAACTATTGAAATAAATTTACTATTGACTTTTTGTATAAAAAAAGATACAATGTGTAAAAATAAAGGACGGTTTTGTGAGGGGTTTAATATTATTTTTTCTTTAAAATCATTTTATAGAACAAGATTGTATCCTAAAATAATGGGAGAACAAATGTTAAGAAAGGTATTTTTTATATTTATAATATTTTCCAATTTCACTTTCTCTTATGAGTTGGTTTTAAAAAATATTGATTATCTAAATTATAAATCAAATAAAATTAAAGGGTATAAAATTGAAATAAATAGAAAGAATGATATATACATAAAATATTTATGTGGTGGATATTCAAATTCGGCTATTAATGATAAATTGAATTTAGATATTATGCATGGGAAAGTATATTTTTTTGATATGAAAAGATTAGACATAGATAGTAAACAAATAACATTTTTAAATGAAAAATTTAGTTTTATAAATCAAAATTTAAACATATATGGTGTGAATTTAAAGAAATACTATATAAGTTATAAATTAAGATATATGAATGATAATTTAAAAGTAGAGAATAATAAAGGAAAATTAGAGTTTAATAAATTAAATTATATAAATAATAATTTAAAAATAAGCATATTAAAATTCAATTACATTAATATAAATTCAAGATTATTAATAAATAAAATAGATATAGGGAATATAAAAGTAAAATCATACATTTTAAGTTTAGAAATAAAAAAAGCAAATTTATTTATTGGAAAATTTGAATTAGATAGTAATTTAAAAGTTGATAATAATTCTTTGGGAGTTTTAGGATTGGGTAGAACATATAATTTAATAGGGAAAGAAGAAATCTATACTTTAGGGTTTAAAATTAAAAAAAATCTTTGGGATTTAAAAATAGATTTATTGACAGGGATATTTATTAAAGGAAAATATAATGAATGTAATATAAATAGCAAGATAATAAAATATATATTTCCATTCGATATAAAGGTAGAAAATGGTATAGAGAAATATTATTTAGATATTGATAAAAAGATATATGGAATAATAAGATTAAACTATGAAAAACATTTTAAAAATAATATAATTTTAGGAGTAGAAAAGTTTATGCCATATATTGGAAGTATAAACTTAAAAAATGTTATTAATAAAAAAGAAGAAGAAAAAAATCATAAATTTAAAATTAATAAATCTGAAATACTTGATTATTTAAAAGCAGGAAACAGTATATATATTAAAATAAATTTTTAGGAGGGAAAAAATGAAAAAATTAGTATCGGCAATTTTATTAGGAGTGATGTTATTAACAACAGGATGTTTTAGTGAGGCGACTAAAGAAGAAGATTCATCAGAAGCAGTACAGGAAACACATTTACAAAATTCTGAGCCAAAAGAGGTAGTTTTAAATTTCAATCAAGAAGATAGTACTAAAATTAGCAATATGATGGAAGAAAATAAAGATATATTTTCTTTGGTGGAAGGAATCAGAAATGAAGGAATACTGAGTGAAAATGCCACTATAGGGTATGTAGAGGATGCAATTTTATCTTTCAAAGGAGTTGAAGATGAATTTAATATATCATTTGATAATGGGGGAAATATTTATAATAGTTTAAAAAGAGGAGTAAAAAGAGTAGGAAATAGTGACGTTAATCTAGAAGATATGAAAAATCAAATAAAAACAAAATTATTGCCAAAACTTGATACTGCGATATCTAAGTTAAAATTGGCAGTAGAAGAAAATCAAATAATTGTTATAAAAATTGGAGAAGGAAGTTCTTCAAAAGTAAAAATATATCCAGCACATATATTAATGCTTCAATCTATTTTAAGAGGATATAAAGGGTTATTAGAATATATTTGTGCTTATGATCTTAATATTACAGAAGATCAAATGTCAGAATTTATGAATAAGATGAAAAATATACCAACAGATAAAGTAGTAAGGGTAGGAGATTATATATTTAATAATTTGCCTTCAAATTTATTAAATATAACTGATAAAAGTTATATTTTAAAATCAAAAGAGAGTTTTAATACGGCATTTAACGAATTTTTAGAAGCTATAGATAATATTCCTACAGGAGATCTTTGGAAAATTGACTTGGCTACAGGGAAATTGGATATAAATGAAAATCATGTTTTTTCAGAAGGAGAAAATATGGCTGTACTACCGTTAAATCTAATAAATGAAATAAAATCTACAGTAAAAGAGATGAAAGCTGTTATAACTGGAAAAACAACAGTAAATATAATAGGAGTAAAAATAGATATGGATTTAAGTGTAATATTTAAGTCAGATTTTGCGGTAAAAGATATTATTAAAAGAGTATCAAATTATTTTGCATATACAAATAATGTAAATGATCAAAATACAGAAGCTTTAGCAACAGAAACTTTAGGAGGAGTATTTCCTAATGGACTAAAAGCAGTAGTTGAGAAGATACTTTTAAAGATAAATGATCCAAATTCTGGTGATCCAACTAATTGGGAACAGTTTACTGAAAGGATTAATGCAGATTGTATAAATCCTAATAATTCAAAAGATACTGCAGATTTATCTTCTGGAAAATATGAGTTAAGTGATGTAAAAAAAGGGGATATTTTTAAAATAAAAGGTGTAGCAGAAAATGAAAAATATAAAATTTATGTTAAAGAGAAAAATGTTAGTTATTCTTTAAAAATAGAATTTTATAATAAAAATGTTATAAAGCTGAATGATTATACTTGGTTTGATGAAAGTTATGGTTATAATTATGATTATTACTATCATGAGATAAATGAATTTTCTAAAATTGGATATTTAAAGATAGGAGATTTAAATATGTATGATAGCAATAGTGTTACTTTGATTATAGAAAAAATGTAAACTATGGAACGTTTAAAAAATAATGTTCTCATATTTTGTTATAAAAACGCTTAAAATATTGCGTATTTTAAAGCAAAATGGGAATGTTATTTTTAAGTCATTCCTTGATAAAATTATTGTCTAAATAATTGTGATTTTATATAAAGTATAGGTAAAATTAATTTACCTATACTTTTTTTATGTTTGTAGGAAAGTATAAATTTATTCAGAAAATAATCTACGCCATTTTTTGAAATATGCGATTTTTCAAGGCTAAATTTTTTAGAAGCCAAAAATTTTGAAAAATATTTATGTTCTACCAGATGAAGCGTAGCTTATTTTTTTATTATGGATAAAATATTTAAAAAAATAAGATTTTGAAACCTTTTTTTACAAAAACTTTATATCTATACTTTTTATATAAATACATGTTATAATTAAGAGAAATTAAAACATACAGGAGATGAATAATATTATGGAAAAAATAACACTTATAGCATCAACAACAATGGGTCTTGAGAGTATTGTTGCTCAAGAACTAAAGAAATTAGGTTATAAAGATATAAATACATTAAATGGAAAAGTTGAATTTACTGGAACATATAGAGATATTTGTAAAGGGAATATTAATTTAAGATGTGCAGATAGATTATATGTGAAAATGGGAGAATTTAAAGCTACAACACAAACTGAACTTTTTGATGGAATAAAAAATATTGGTTGGGAAAAAATTATGCCTATAGATGCAAATTTTCCAATAAGTTGGATTAGTACAGTAAAATCTGAATTAAATAGTGAAAGAAAATCCCAAGCTTCAATAAAAAAAGCAATAGCTACTAGATTAGAAGAAAAATATAAAACAACAGAGCTTTTAGAAAGAGGAGCTAAATATGCTGTGAAAGTTCAGATAAATAAAAATAATGTAGTAGTTATGATTGATACAAGTGGAGAAGGATTAAATAAAAGAGGATATAGAGCTATTAATAATCTAGCTTCAATAAAAGAAACACTAGCAGCAGGATTAGTGCTTATAGCAAGATGGGATGGCTATAAACCACTAATAGATCCTACTTGTGGGACAGGGACTATATTAATAGAGGCCGCTATGATAGCAAGAAATATTGCACCTGGAGCGAATAGAAAATTTGAATCAGAAAAGTGGGATGTAATTCCAAGTGAATTTTGGATAGAAGAAAGAGATGAGGCTTATTCCAGAGAAGATAACGATAAAAAAATAGAAATATATGGTTCCGATATTGATGGAGAAATAATTAAAGTAGCAAAAGAAAATGCTAAATTAGCAGGAGTAGAAGATGATATAGTATTTGAACAAAGACATCTATTAGAAGTAGAAAATTATATTAAAGCAGAAAAAGGGACAATAATATGTAATCCACCATATGGTGAGAGAATGGGTGAAAAAGAGGATGCTATAAAAACAACTAGAATTTTAGGAGATGTCTGTAGGAGATTTCCTAAATGGAATTATTATGTAATAAGTTCATTAGGAGCAGATAGACATAAAAATGGAATAAAATTTGAAGAAATTTTTGGACAAAAATTTGATAAAAACAGAAAATTATATAATGGTGGCATAATGTGTTATTATTATCAATTTTTTGGAAATAGAAAGAATGTTTTTGTTAAAAATAGATTATAATTTTTAAAAAGGGACTAATTATATTCTATTTTATAATAGATTAATTATCAATTGTTATTTTTGTATTGTAAAATAATCAGAAAATTTTAGCCACCAATCTACATTAATATACACCAATAATCAATCACGAATTAATGCTGTTTTTTAAGGCAAAATTTTTCATAAGCCGAAAATATTGGAAATTATTATATATATACATAAGGAGATTTTAAATGAAAAGAAATAGAGGATATATATTAATATTAATTTTATGGATAATTGTTATTTCTAATATTATATTTTTATCTATGTATAATTCTATTTTGTTGGAAAATAAAATATCTTTAAATTATATGAATAAAAAAGAGAATAATCAAATTTTTTTATCAGGTTTAAATTATGCTATAGCAATTCTAAAATCAGATGATAATAATTTTGATTCTTTAAATGAAAAATGGGCAAAAAAAAAGAGGTTAAACTATTCTGAGTATTCATATGATGTATCTATTTCAGATCTTTCTAAGATTAATATTAATTATACTAATGTTAATATATTAAAAAATTTGAAATTTTGGAAAAAAGAGAGTTCAAAAAAACTGAAAGACAACAGGTTCTTAAAAAATAGTTATGAGATAAGTATGCTTTTTCCTAAAAACTTTAATTTTTTTACTATTTATGGGGAGTTTAATATTAATTTTGATTCTTTGGAATCTTTAAAGTTACTGCTAAAAAAACTAAAACTAAATGAAATGGATATTAAATATGCTATTACTTTAATTAGTAAAAATAGAAGCAATAGCAATATAAAAGATTTAAAAGAGCTAAGAAAAATTTTAAAACCACTTCATTTAAGTGATTCTTTTTATGAAAAATTTGAAAAGTTTATAACTTTTTCTGGAAATTTTAATATTAATACTATTTCAAAAGAAAATTTTGAACTATTATTTAAAAGTAATGCGTTATTACCTCTTTCATCATATAAAAATAAAATATGGGATTTTAAATTGAATAACTCTATAGAAAAAATAAAAGATTTTGATAATAAATTTATAGTTCCGATTAAATATATTAATTTATTAGAATCTGTTTTTTCAGTTAGAACAAAATACTATTTAGTAAAAATTAATTACAATAATAATATTGCAACTGCTGTTTTGAGAAAAAAGAAAATTAAGGATAAAGAGTATGAAATATCTATTTTAAATTATTATCAGGAAAAATAATATATTTTTAATGTTTATCCTCATTATTATATGAATTGTTAATTTTATAATAAGTGAAGAGCTTTTTTTTAATTAAATTTAACTTTGTTTATTAAAACTAAAAAAGATGGCATTATTGCCATCTTTTTTAGTTTATTTTTTTTGTATAAATGGAATATTATTATCTTTTGCATATGTTTCTGCATAAGAACCTGCAAAACTTTTTATTGTTATATTTGGATTCCTTTCGAAAGCCCAAAAGCCAATAGAAGTAACAGAATTTCCCATAGTAACGTTAGTTAATTGGTTATCAGAAAAAGCTGAATATTTAATAGAAGTAACAGAGTTTCCAATATTAACGCTAGTTAATTTATTATTTGAAAAAACTTCTTCGTCAATAGAAGTAACAGAACTTCCAATAGTAACACTGGTTAATTGGTTGTGATAAAAAGCTTTTTTTCCAATAGAAGTAACAGAATTTCCTATAATAACATTTATTAATTGATTATTAGAAAAAGCAGCTTTTCCAATAGAAATAACTGAATCTGGTATATTAACACTAGTTAATTGATTGTGATAAAAAGCAGAATCTCCAATAGAAACAACTGAATTAGGAATAATAATATTATGTAATTGGTTATAATAAAAAGCTCCTTTTCCAATAGAAGTAACAGAATTTCCAATAAAAACATTAGTTAATTGATTATTAGAAAAAGCTTCTTTTCCAATAGAAATAACTGAATCTGGTATATTAACACTGGTTAATTTCTTATCAAAAAAAGCTAAATTTCCAATAGAAGTAACAGGAATACCATCTATTTTATTAGGAATAAAAATTGATGTATCAGTTCCAATATATTCTGTTATAGTAATTTTATTGTTGTTATTTTCATATTTAAACTCCTTGCTATCGGTAGCTTTTAAATATTGAATATCAAAAGAGGTAGTTTTACTATTAAAATTAATAGTTAAAGTTTGTTTTCCAAGAATATCAGAATGAAAACCAGTAATATTATTATTAGTAATATTAATAACTTTAGTTGTTTTATCAGAATAAACTCCAGTAACCTCCAATCCACTAAGATTTAATTGTTCTCCTTGAAGATAATTAAGTTTATTAGCAGGATGTGTAATCGTAATTTCATTTAAAGAATCCTTTTTGATTTGTGTGTTTTTAGAAAATCCTGTAAATATGAACGAACTTAAAATAGCTAATACTGTAAAAATTTTTTTCATTTTTGCACTCTCCCTATGATGTTTTAGATTTTAAAATTTTTTTAAAATTAATTTAAAAAAATTTTAGAAAGATATTATACACTATTTTTTAATATTTTAAAAGATAAAAAATATTTTTTTTTAGTCATAAATAATAATAAAAACAACAACTACTTCGCTTTAGGTTAGAGCATAGATTAACCTTAGAAGATAAAAAAATAACCAGTATCTTGTTGACAAAACAGAAAAAAAGAGATATACTACTAGAAGTGGTATATACAATATAATGATAAGTGAACATATTCTGTGAATGCGAAATTTCAAATTAAATTAAAAAAACAAAATTAATATAAAAAATAGAATGAAAGATTATTTTAGAATTCAATTACATAAAGGATAGTTTTATACTTTTTTCAAAAATTAGATTAATAAAATTATAATTTTGGAGTCTATTCATATTATATAATAATTTTTTAGAGAGATAAAAGAGTAGCTTTGGAAAGTCAAAGCTCTCCGAATACTTTTTAAAAATAATAAAGTAAAAAAGATTTCTCTGGAGAGTTAGAGGAGAAATTGGAGGTGATTATAGTGCGGCAATTCTAACTATATATAGGAAATTTAGGAATGGCTTAAAAATAATCTTCTGATTTTATTATAAAATACGCAACGATTTAAGCGTTTTTATAACAAAATACAATAAACTTATTTTTTAAACGTTCCTTAAAATGTTAGATGCTTTATAAGGGTATGTAAGAAAAAAAGGAGGGAAAAGAATGAGTAGATGTTGGAAAGAGTTGGTGAAACTATTATTGTTTACAATTATAATAGTACCAATAACAGCTCAAAATGGAACTGTTTCAGACGTTAAAAATGATGGTATGCAGAGAAGAATTATAGGGTATTTTTCAGAGTGGCGACCTAATGATTACACAGTAGCGGATATACCATGGGGAAAAATTACCCATATAAATTATGCTTTTGCAAAAGTAAATTCAGAAACTAATAAAATAGATTTTTGTAATAAAAAAGATGCTATAGAATTAGATTTTCCAGGGCAAGATTTAACATTGCCATACAAAGGACATTTTAATTTATTGACAGTTTATAAAAGAAAGTATCCTAAAGTAAAAACTTTAATATCGGTAGGAGGTTGGGCAGCTGCAAAAGGATTTTATACAATGAGTGAAACAGAATTAGGAAGAGAAACTTTTGCAGATAGTGCAGTAGAATTTATAAGAAAATATGGATTTGATGGAGTTGATATTGATTATGAATATCCAACAGCAACTGTTGGAGCTGGAAATCCAGATGATTTTGATGTAGCAGAACCAAGAAGAAAAACTTTATATCAAGATTATGTTAAGTTAATGAAAGTGTTGAGAGAAAAGCTTGATGTTGCAGGTCAAAATGATAATAAACATTACTTATTGACAATTGCAGCTCCTGCATCATCTTGGATTTTAGGTGGAATGGGATTAGGAGATTATGCTCAATATTTAGATTTTATAAATATAATGAGTTATGATTTTCATGGTTCTTGGAATGGATATGTAGGGAATAATTCAGCTCTATTACCAGATGATAGAGATCTAGAAACAAAACCATTAGGGACTCCAGTTTTAAATATAGATTGGTCATATAGATATTTTAGAGGTGTAGTACCACCATCAAAAATAAATATAGGAATACCTTATTATACTCGTGGTTGGAAAAATGTTCAAGGTGGTATAGATGGGCATGGATTATATGGAACTGCTAAATTAGGCTCAGGAGGAGATGGAGCTGTAGGAATAGACAATGTTTGGCATGACTTTGATAAAGATGGTAAAGAGCTGCCAGGTGGTGGAAATCCTTTATGGCATGTTAAAAATCTATTAGCAGGAAGACATGATTTTAGTTATATTGATCATCCTGTATTTGGAGGATTTGATCCGAATTATCAAGGAAATTACATTAGGTATTGGGATGATGTATCAAAAGTTCCATATGTGTGGAATGATGCGAAAAAAGTATTCTTATCATTTGAAGATGAGCAGTCTTTAAAAGAAAAAATCAACTATATCATTAATAAAGGTCTCGGTGGAATGATGATATGGGAGCTTGCAGGGGATTTTTCTAAAAAGGCAGATGGAGAATATTATATTGGAGATACAATGACATCTCTTGCTTATAATATGTTGAAAAATGCTCCAGCTCCAGATAATAGAATGTATACAATAGATATGCCTCAAAAAATAATGAATTTTGAAATTAAATTTTCATATAAATATGATCATCCAAATGCAACTTATGAGTTTTCTATTGTAAATCATACAGATAAAACAATAGATAAGGGTTGGGTTTTAGAATTTAATATGCCTACAACAACTACAATGAGTGAAGGAACTTGGAGTGGGTTAAAAGTAAAAGAGATTGGAAGAGGATATGATTATGTTAGATACAGAGTTATTGGAGATGCTTGGGGGACAGAGATTCAACCTAATGGTACATATACATTTACAGGTATGTCAAAACTTTGTTTTGCAGGAGGACCAAAAGCTGTAACATTAAACGGCTTTGCTTCAAGTTACGAAATTACAATAAAAGATACAGATGGAGATGGTTTATCTGATAATATAGAAGCAAAATTAGGAACAGATCCTAAGAAAAAAGATACAGATGGAGATGGATATACAGATAAAGAGGAATATGATAATGGAACTAATTCATTAGATCCAAATGATCCTAAATATTTTAATGTAACAATTTTATCAGTTGATGATAATGGAAATAGAATTGGAAAAGCACAATATGAAATTAAATCAGGAGAAAAATTTACTGTAAATGCATTATCTATTATTACAGATCCTAGTTTGAGTTTTGTAAAATGGGATAATAATTCAACTAATTCAGAAAGAGAAATTACAGTATTAAAAAATACAACATTAACAGCTACATTTAAAACAGTGATAATAAATTATATTAATATTATTACAGAAGCCCACGATAGGAATGGAAATGTAATAGGAACAGTTACTAAAAAAGTTAAAGCTAACGAAACAGTAAAAATAGATATAAAAGATTTAAAAATAAATTCAGAGTATAGTTTTATAAAATGGGAAGATGGAACATTATCAAGTATAAGAGATGTTAAATCTGACAAAGATTTGAAAATTGTTGTTTTATTTAAAAAATCTGATTCAGGAAATAGTGGGAATAATAATAAAAAAAGAATAGTAGCTTATTTTCCAGAATGGGGAATATATTCTGGGCATAATAATTATACACCAGCAGATATACCGTGGGATAAAGTTACTCATATAAATTATGCTTTTGCAACAATAAAAAATGGAGAAATAGCAGTATTTGATGATTGGGCAGCAACAGGAGTAAGTTTAGGAGAAGCTTGGGATTCACCTTATAAAGGGTGTCTAGGTCAATTTAAAAAGCTAAAGAAACTACATCCTAAAACAAAAACTATGATTTCAATAGGAGGATGGTCTCAATCTGCAAATTTCCATTTTGTAGCAGCAACAGCAGAATCAAGGGAAAAGTTTGCAGATAGTGTTGTGAAATTTATAAGAAAATGGGATTTTGATGGTGTAGATATTGATTGGGAATATCCAACATTTAAAAGAGAACCAGATAAAACTGATAATCCTAACGATCAAGGTACACCATATGCAGATGATACTGAAAAAGAGACATTTACTCTATTGTTGAAGAGCTTGAGGACAACTTTAGATAAAGCTGGATTAACAGATAATAAGCATTATGAATTATCTGCAGCAGTTGGATGTGGAAAAGATAAAATAGAGAAAACTGAACCTGCTAAATATTCTAAATATTTAGATTTTATAAATATAATGACATATGATATTCATGGTGCTTGGGATAAAGTTACAGGACATCAATCTCCATTATATGCAAATCTATATGCACCATACAGTGATTTAATAAAACAATATTATAATGTAGATGCTTCTATGAATCTTTTTGCAGGGTATGGAATACCAAAGAGTAAATTATTAGTTGGCTCTCCATATTATTCTAGAGGGTGGAAAGGTGTAAAAGATGATGGTCCAATAGATAGTTTGCCTGGATTATATGCAACTGCAACAGGAGGAGCAAAAGGGACTTGGGATGGAGGAGTGCCAGGAGGAATGAATCCATTTTATTATATAAAATCAACATTAGAAAAAGATAATTCATTTAAAAAATACAGAGATCCTTGGACAAAAATGCCTTATTTATATAGCAAATCAAAAGGGGAAATGTATACATATGAAGATGAAGAATCTTTGCAGACAAGAGTAGATTATGTAAAAGATAATGGGTATGGTGGAATAATTTTCTGGGAGCTATCAGGAGATTATCCATCTAAAGGAGGAACAACTCTTACAGATATAATTTATAATGGATTTAAAGATAATACACCAGTAGAAAAAGTAAAAATAATAGTGAAAACATCAATAGATGGAGTTTTAAGTGTAGTAAAAAGTGAAGATGTAATAAAAAATTCTGATTATGTTATAGATGCAGGGAAATTATCAGACATGGAATTTATAAAATGGGAAGATAATTCAACAAATGCAGTTAGAACATTAAAAGCGGATAGTGATAAAGAGTTGATAGCATATTATAAAAAAGTAGTTGTACCTGAAAAAGTAAAATTAACATTAAAGGCAATAGATGAAAAAGGAACACTATTAAAAACAGAAACAGTAGATGTAGTAAAAGATGCAGATTATACAGCAGATGCAAAACAACTGTCTGATTTAGAATTTGTAAAATGGTCAGATGGAGAAACATCTGCAGTTAGAGTAATAAAAGTATCTTCGGATATGGTATTGACAGCTGAATTTAAAAAAGTAGAAAATAATACAAATTATCCAGCTTGGGATTCTAATACAATATATTTAAAAGATGATAAAGTGGTACATAATGAAAAAATATGGCAGGCAAAATGGTGGAATAAAGGCAATGAGCCAGGAACAACACAATGGGGACCTTGGGAAGATTTAGGAGAAGCCTCAAATAATGGAGGAGATTCTGGGAATACAGGAGGAAATACAGGAGGAAATACAGCTACTATTCCTTGGCCAACAACTGTAGGAGAAAAAGTGATTTTTACAGATAAAGAGATAAAAGCAACATTTGGAGAAATTTCTCCAAACACATATCCTGATAAAGTTGGAGAAAAAGTACAAGAGTTAATGAGCAAAAGTGAATATGAAAATATTTTTCCATATAGATATGGTTCTACTAAATGGAATGAATTTAATAATAAATCAGAACAAGAATATTATTCATATGAAAATTTAATAAGTGCTTTAAAAGAGTTATCAAGATTTATGTTAAGAGTAGAAACTAAAAAATATACTAACAGAGTATTTAGATTGGATAAAATAACTAAAGAGGTTACTTTATTAAAAGAAGATAAAGACTTTAATGGAGATTGGCTTCAAAATGTAAATCCAATAATAGATACAGCGGATTATGGTAAATTTTTGAATGAGGGTACAATGGAGGAGAGAAAAAGAGATTTAGCTGCATTTTTAGCAAATATATCTCATGAAACAACAGGTGGTTGGAAAACTGCACCAGGAGGACCTCAATCTTGGGGATTATATTATAAAGAAGAGATGAATCATGACGATAATAGTGTTGGTGGATATGTAGCAGCAAGTGAAGAATATCCAGCACAAGATGGGCAGTCTTATCACGGAAGAGGACCTATTCAACTTAGTTATAATTATAACTATGGATATATGAGTCAAATAATATATGGAGATAAAATGGTTCTTTTGAAAAATCCAAAACTTGTATCTCATAATGGAAAATTAGGATTTATGACAGGTATATGGTTTTGGATGACACCACAAAATCCTAAACCATCTTGTCATGATGTAATGGTGGGGAATTGGATTCCTACAGCAGAAGATTTAGCTGAAAATAGAAAACCTGGTTTTGGAGTTACTATAAATGTGATAAATGGAGGACTTGAAGCAGGAAAGCCTCATGATTCAAGAGTAGATGATAGAATAGCATTTTATGAAAAAATAACAGAAGCTTTAGGAGTTACTCCTGGAGATAATATAGACTGTTATACTCAAAAAAGATTTTGAAAAATCAGATTATTCTTTAGCTGTCGGATATTCCGGCAGCTTTTTGAATAAATCATGAAAGTGTAAAAATATTTAGAAAAAAGTTGAAAATATGTTATAGAAATGGTAAAATTATATGGAAATAAAACATAAAAACTAAATGTGAATAGAATGAGGTGAAGGCCATGAATAAATCCCAAATAAGAAAAATGAAAAAATACATATATATATTTATCTTACTTAGCATTTTAAATTTGATTATAGAGCTATCACCAATTAACAAAAGTAATGTATTAGATATAAAAAAAACTAAAGAAAATATAAAAAAAATTAAAAAAAAATTAGAAAATAAAACCGAAAATTTCAATATAAAAGCCATAAATATAAGTAGTGATAAAATTTTAATAAAAGATATAAAAAAAATAAAAGAAAATAATTTCTTTTTAAAAAGCACAAATATTAAAAATAAAAAAGAAGTACAAGAAGAATTAAAATTACCTCTAGATTTACTTGCAATATCAGAACAAGGAGATAAAAGTAAAATATTAGTTAGATATATGGGGCAAACATATATTTTAGGTGAAGGGGAAAAAATAGCTTCAAGATATAAAGTTAAAAAAATATCTGGAGACAAAGTTATATTTGAATATAACAATAGTGAATATATTATAAAATTTGAAAAATAATAAGGGTGGATAATATGAATGATATAGAAACTAAAATGGATAACGTTAAAAAAAAATATAAAATAATTTATAAAAATAGCGAAAATGGGCTAAATTTTTTTGCGACAGAAAAATTATCATTGGAAATTTTAGATGATTTAGAAACATATTTAGAGGAAAAAGTTAATATTGAAATTATATCCAAAAATGATATGAAAAAATATATGGAAGAGTATTCAAATGAACATAAAGCAGAAACAGAAGAAATTATTAGTGATTTAGGAAAAGAATATTTACAAAAATATAAAAATATAAATATAGATACAGAAATAGAAGATTTAGAAGAATTGGCAAAAGAAGCGCCAATAATAAATTTAGTGAATACAATAATAACAGAAGCTGTAAAAAAAGGTGCAAGTGATATACATATAGAGCCGTTTGATAATAATGTAAATGTAAGGTATAGAGTAGATGGAGTATTACACCAAGAAACAACCCTGCCAAATAGTCTTACTCCTGCAATTACAACAAGAATAAAAATAATGTCAAATTTAGATATTGCAGAAAAAAGATTACCACAAGATGGAAGAATTAGAATAAAAGTTATGGGAAAAGAGATAGATATAAGGGTAGCAATAATTCCAACGTTGCATGGAGAAAACTCCATTTTAAGGTTATTGGATAAAACTGCACTATCATTAAGTATAGAAAGTATTGGGTTTACAGATGAAAACAAAGAAAAATTTATGGATTTGATAAAAAATAGTAGTGGAATTATATTAGTTACAGGTCCTACAGGAAGCGGAAAAACTACAACACTATATTCTACATTAAGTCATCTAAATACAACAGAAAAAAAGATAATAACAATAGAAGATCCAATAGAATATCAATTAAAAGGAATTAATCAAATACAAGTTAAGCCAGAAATAGGTTTTACATTTGCAAAAGGGTTAAGGTCAGTATTAAGGCAAGATCCAGATATAATAATGGTGGGAGAAATAAGAGATTTAGAAACAGCAAAAATAGCTACACAAGCGGCATTAACTGGACATTTAGTATTTGCAACATTACATACTAATGATGCAGTTGGAGCAGTAGCAAGGTTAATTGATATTGGAGTAGAGGATTACCTTGTAGCTTCTTCTTTAAAAGGGGTAATTTCTCAAAGATTAGTGAGAAAACTTTGTGAAACTTGTAAAGAAGAATATATTCCAGATGAAATAGAGTTAAAAGGATATAAAAAAATTATAAATAAAGATGATAAAGTGTATAAAGCAAAAGGGTGTGAATTATGCAATGAATTAGGTTATAGCGGAAGAACTGGAATACATGAAGTTTTAGTTTTAAATGACAACATAAGAGAAACTATAACAAATTTTAATGGAGTTATGGATATAAAAAAAGCTGCAATAGCTAGTGGAATGAAAGATTTGACAGAAGATGGATTAGAAAAAGTAAAAGAGGGAATAACAACAATAGATGAAGTTATGCGTGTAACTAAAAGTTAAATTATATTAAGAACGGATTAAAAATAAGCTTCTTATTTTGTTATAAAACAGGAAAAATTCAAGTAATTTTATAACAAAATATAAAAAAAATTATTTTTTAAACGTTCATAAGACAGGGGGATTTTTTATGCCACTATACAAATATAAGGCAATAGAAAAAGATAGTGGAAAGAATGTAGAGGGTGAAATAGAAGGAAATAACGAATCTGATTTGATAAAAAAATTAGAATTAAGTGGAAAATATGTTTTTGAATTAAATGAAAAAACAGAACAGAAAATAGAAAGTAATGGAATTTCATTAGGAAGAGAAAAAGAGGTTATATTTTTTACTCAGCAAATGTCAGATTTATTAAATGCAGGGGTTCAATTAGGAGAAGCTTTAAAAATTATAAATTCATTAGTAAAAAAAGGAAAAATAAAACCAATAATTTCAGATGTTTATGAAAATATGAAACAAGGAGAAACACTTTCAGATTCATTAGAAAAGTACCCTTCATATTTTGGAAAAAGTTATACAAATATGGTTAGAGCAGGAGAAGAAGGTGGCTTTGTAGGAGTTACATTTCAAAGAATTTTGCAAGGTATGGAGGAAGGCAGGCAATTAAGAAGTTTTGTTATTTCTAGTCTAATATATCCTGCAGTATTAATGATTGTGTCTATTTTTGCAGCTATAATTATGTTAGTTTATATTTTACCTAAATTTATGAGAATATATAGTAACTATGGAAAGGCATTACCTGCCTCTACAAAAATGCTTTTGAATATAAGTTACTTTTTTCAGCATTATGGTATTTATTTATTAGCTGGAATAGTTGGGGTAATAATAGGCGGAATATTTTACTATAAGAATAGTGCTGGTAAAAAAATATTAGATAAACTTTTATTAAATATCCCTATAATAGGACAACTATATATATTTATTGCAGTATCAAATGTTATAAAGTCAATAGCAACAATGTTAGAAAGTGGAGTTCCTTTATTAAAATCATTAGAAGTTGCTAAATATATAACTCCAAATGTAATACTGCAAAGAGAAATTGAAAATATAAAAAATGAAGTAACAAAAGGAACTAATTTATCAGATTCAATAAAAGAATCAAAATATTTTCCAGAAATAGTTTATTATATGGTTGCAATTGGAGAAAGAACAGGGAAATTGTCAGAAATGTTGTTAAAAACCTCAACAAACTTTGATAAGAAAATAAAAGGAAATATGGAAATTTTTGTAAAAACTTTTGAGCCTGTATTAATTGTTGTAATGGGTATTTTTGTAGGATTTATGGTATTTGCAATGCTACTTCCAATATTAAGTATAAATGATATGGGAATGTAGAATAAAAGAGTTAAAATTTTAAATATATTTCTAAAAAAGAGGAGGAAGAAAAGTGGGGAATAAAAAAGAAAATGGATTTACGTTGATTGAAATAATAATTGTGGTAGTAATAATTGGATTTTTAGCAGCAACAATAGGGCCTAATCTGTTTAACCGAGTTTCGCAAGCAGAAAAAACTACAAGCGAAAATCAATTAAAAATAATAGGGTTATCTTTAGATAACTATAGATTGGATAATAAAAGATATCCTTCAACTGAACAAGGTTTAATAGCATTAATAGAAAAACCAATAACATATCCTTTACCTAAAAATTGGAATGGACCTTATCTTGAAAAAAAAGAGATTCCAAAAGATGCTTGGGGTAATGAGTATAAATATGTTTCTCCTGGTTATAATAATAAAAATAGTTATGATTTATGGTCTTTAGGAGCTGATGGAGAAGATGGAACAGCAGATGATATTAAAAACTGGTAAAGAAAATGGATTTACACTATTAGAAATAGTAGTAGTGATTATAGTTTTAGGATTTTTAATGGGAGTTATGTTGCCTACACTTAGTAAAATAGCTGATTCAACAGAAGAAAGAGCTTTTGAACAAGGAGTTATAAATATTTTTATGCAGGCTAGAGGAAATGCTGTAATACAAAATGAAACAAATAAAATTCAAATTGGAACTAAGACAATAGAGAGTAAGTTAAACTCCAAATTTTTAAATAAATTAAATAGTGAAATAAAAAAAATAAATTCAGATAAAAAAGAGGTTCTTTTTTATTCAGATGGAACAAGTTCTGGTTTGAATATAGAGATTTTTTTGTTGTCTAATAGAAAAATATTAATAAAAATAGATGAAATCACAGGAAAAGTCATGGTTGAAGGAGATACTCAAAATGATTAAAAAAAGTAAGGGATTTACTTTAATTGAAGTTTTGATTGCAGTAATAATTTTAGGAGTAGCATTTCCTACTTTAATAGAGGGTCTTATCTCAATTGTAAATAGTTTTCAAAAAAATAGAGAATATACTAAATTTTATATTTTTGAAGAAAATAAATTAAATGAATTTGAAGCAGGAATAGAAATATCTGACCACGGAGAAAAAGTAATTGATGATATAGAATATAGATGGTGGATATTGCAAGAGATAAAAGAAAATAACCAAAAGAAAATAGTTATAAATATACAAAAACAAGGAGATAATAAAAAATATAGTTTAGAAAGAGAAATCAATTATGAGAAATAAGGGATTTACATTATTAGAAATAATTATAGCAGTAGTCATTACAGGAATTGTAATGGGTACAGCATTTAGCTTTTTTAAAATAAATTTTTCTACTTGGAATAAAATAGAAAATTCAGAAAATCAAGAAATTAGAGTTTTTGATTCTAAATTTAGAGCAGATATAAAAAATATGTATTATTTGAATATTATGAATGAAAATCCATTTAAAGGTGATTACAATAAAGTTGAATTTTATAAACAAGATATAAATGGAGATGTTATAAAAATAGAATATTCTTATAATGAATTAAATAGTAGTATTGAAAGAGAAAAATTGAAAAATGGAGTTTCCATTAAAAAAAATATTTTTTTTAATGGAAAAGTAGGAAAATCTATAAAAATATTTTATTTTGATAAATTTTGGAAAGATAAGTGGGATTATAAAGAGGAAATGAAATTCCCTGTGAGTATAAAAATTGTATTTGAAGAAAATAAGGAACAACTAGAAATTATAGAAAATATTCTTCTTAATCGAAAATATTGAAAAGGGGAAAAGGTTATGAAAAATAAAGCATTTATAGAAATAGGAAAAGATAATATAAGGGTAATAAATAAAGAAGGCGCTAAACAAGCTAGCTGGAACGAGGTATCAAAATGGATATTTAAAAATAATTATCAAGAAATAGATATAATAATTTCTCCAGAAAAAGTTTTCGTGAAATCATTAGAGCTGCCATCTAAATTAAGTGGGAAAATAGAAAATTTAATAAAGTTAAAAGTTATTAATGAATTGCCCTTAAAAGAGAAGGATGTATATTATACATATTCTACTAGAAAAATTAATAAAAAAAATATAGAAGTTGCGGTTTTTATAATTGAAAAAGCTTTCATAGATAATATAAATAGTTTTTTTGAGGAAAGAAATGTAAAAATAAAATCTATTTTGCCATTAAACCTTTTGGGATATAATTATTACTTAAATAATTATAATAATAAATTAAGATTATATGCAGATGTTGCAGAAAAGTATATTCAATTTTACTTTTTTTATGAAAAAAAAGCTTTTTTTAGAAAATCAATTAGGATAGATGAGTATGAATTAGAATGTAAAAAAACAATAAAATATATAAAAGAAAAATTTGGCATAGAAAAAAATATAGAGATAATAAAAGGGAATATAGATATAAAATATTATAAATATTTTGATATTTCCAAGAAAAAATCTGAAAATTCTATTTTTAATACTAAAGGAGTAGAGTCAGTAAAGAAAAAAGAACTGAAAAAAATATATGTTTTAATATTTATTATGATTATAATAAATATTTTGACATTTTCATTAAAAATATACAAAAAGAAATTATATTTAAAAGAAATTACTAAAATCAATGATAGTTTACAACCTATTGTAAAAAATATAGAAACAATAAAAAAAGAGTATAATGAAAAACTTGTTAAAGAAGAAAAGTTTAAAAATAAACTAAAAGATAAAAGTAGTTCTTATTTAAAATGGATAAAGGAGATAGGAGACAAATTACCTAAAGGAACAGTTATAGATCAAGTGATTTTTAAAGATAATAGATTAGCACTTTTATCAGGAAAAGCAGTGTCAGCAACAGAAGTAATGAGAAAAATGGAAAAGTCTAAAAAGTTTAAAAATTTAAAATTTATAGGAAGTATTGTAAGTTCTAGAGGGCAAGAACTATTCAAAATAGAGGGTGATTTAGCTGATGAAAAAACTGAATAAAAATGAAAAGATTTTATTGATTTTAGCTATAATTATTATTGGGGGAACAAGTTTATTTAAATGGGGGATAATTCCAATAATTAATTATAGTAAAAATTCAAATAAAAAAACTTTAAAATTAGAAGAAAAAATAAAAGAAAATATATTTTTGGCAAAAAATTTTAGTAGATATAAAAAAGCATTAGAAGAGGAAAATATAGAAATAGATAGATATAAAAATAAATTTTTTGAAGAAAAACCTGCATTGGCACAACTTGAATTATTAAATAATTTGCAGAGTGAAGTTAAAAAAGTTCATTTGATAATATTAAATAAAAATGTATGGTATTCTAAAGAAAATAATAGTATATATTGTAAATTGAATTTAGAAGGGAGTTATCAAAAAGTAATAGAATTTTTAGGGAATTTAAAGAATAACAGGCCTAAAATTTTTATAGAACAACTGGATATGAAAAAAAAGTTTAGAAGTAATAGATTAAATGTAAATATGGTAGTAAGGGGATTTTTAGAAAATTTCGAAAAATAGGATTTTTAAGCCGTTCTTAAATAGGGAGATTATTAATAAAAAATAAAAAAATGGAGGAAAATATGAAGGGGAAATTTAAATGGATATTGGTTTTATTTATTGTTTTATCTGCGATTTCATTTAGTGCAGGAAAAAAAATAAAATTAAGTGTAAGGGGAGCAGAGATAAAAGATGTATTGATAATGCTAACACAGCAAAGTGGAATAAATGTAGTTCCAGATAGGACAGTAACTGGAAGAGTAACTATAAATTTAGAGAATGTAAATATAGCAGAAGCTTTTAAAGTGCTAAATAAAGTTTATGGATATAAATTTGATAAAATAGGCGATAACACTTATATGGTTACTAAAAAAAATATAAATGCAGGAAAAAAAGAGATAAAAATTAAACATGGATTAATATCATTTAATATACAAAATTCAGATATAAGAGAGGTGTTAAATGATATTTCACAAAAATCAGGAATAAACATTATAATGGAAGGTTCTGTAAATGGGAAAATATCAGGTAGTGTAAAAGATGTAGATATAGAAGATGGACTTACAGCATTGCTGCAAGCAAATGGATTTTCTCTTATGAAAGATAATAATATTTATAGAGTTTTAAATAGACGCTCTATAAATAGTAGAAAGAATAAAATGAATATATCAATTGTAAATAATAAAATATCAATAGATGTAGAAAATGAGAGTATTGTAAAAATCTTAAGAGAAATAGGTAGACTTAGTAATTTAAATATGATAATTGTTGGTGGAGGAGTAGAAACGATTAATGTCAAACTGCACGATATATCAGTACAAGATTCAATAGAAACTATTTTGAGTGGAACAAGTTATACTTATAGTCAAAATGAAGATGGGACATATATAATAGGAAGAAAAAATATTGGAAGTGCATCATATGCAATGTTTACAAGGACAGAATTAATACCATTACAATATGTCCACGCAGAAAAAATACCTACAATGCTGCCAAATAATTTTCCTGTATCGAATATAAAAGTTATCTCAGAACAAAATGCAATTTTAGCAACGGGAACAGATAAAGAATTAAAAAGATTAAAAGGGTATTTAAAAGAGTTAGATAAAAAAGCACCACAAATATCAGTAGAAGCATTAGTTATAGAAATTTCTCATAATAATAATAATTCTTCAAAGTTAGAATTGCAAGGATTTTACGGAGATGAAAAAAATATTTTGGCTAATAGCTCTACAGGTGACTTTAGATATTTGAGTTTAACTAAAGTGTCAAATCAATTTTATAGCGAAATAAAACTATTAGTTCAAAAAGGAGAAGCAAGAATAAAAGCAAGTCCTAGTATAACTACATTAAATGGAGAAAAAGCTACAATTAATGTAGGTACAGTTCAATATTATAAAGTAACTACATTAGATGAAAACGGAAAAGAAAAAAATGACTATAAAAGTGTAGATGCTGGAGTTAGCCTTAATGTGACACCTTGGATTACAAGTTCTGGAGAGATAAATTTAAAAATAAATCCAACTATAAGTAACATAGGAGCTTCACCAGCAGAAGGACCGCCAAGTGTTAGTAAAAGAGAAGCAAATACAGTAGTTAGAATAAAAGATGGAGGAACAATAGTTATAGGAGGGCTTACACAAAATGTAGTATCGAATAAAGTTTCAGGAGTACCTTTTATAAGTGATATTCCTTTGCTAGGAGAACTATTTAAATCAAGAACAAAGGACTTAAATCAAATAGAATTAATAATATATATAACTCCTAAGATATTAAAAAATGCAAGTGAAAGAGAAGCAAAAAACAGTATGAAAGAAATGATTAAAAAAGTAGAAAATAAATAATTTGATTCTTTAGAAACGGCTTAAAAAATCTTATCATTTTATTTTAAAAGGCTCAAGGTTCTTTTATGAAAATCACATAAAAAAACTATGCCCAACGTATGCAATGATTCAAGCGTTTTTATAATAAAATATATAAAATTACTTTTTAAACGTTATTTAGGAACGATTTAAAAACAATTTAAATATTACTAAAAATGAGTTAAAGCTTTTATTATTATAAAACTAATATTTCACATAAAAACTATTATAGAACAGAAGTGCTACTGAAAAGATACATTTTATAACTAGTTTTTAGTTGACAAAATTATAAAAATTTGATAATATATTTTAGGAACTTGGCGATATCGTCTAGTGGTTAAGACAGATGGTTCTCAGCCTTCAAACCGGGGTTCGATTCCCCGTATCGCTACCATTTTTAGAGAATATATATGAGAGGTGTCATGAAAAAATACTTTGTGAAAAAAGATTATAAAGGGTATGCTGTTTTTGATTACTTAAAAGAAGTAGAAGGGTTTTCATCAAGACTTTTGAGAAATGCAAAAGTGTATGTAAATAAAAAAAATGCAAAACCGAACAAAAAATTAAGATATAGAGATTCTATATGGGTTTTGGAAAAAGAAAAAAGTACGAATATAAAACCTATAAAGTTAAATCTTGATATAGCTTACGAAGATAATGAGCTTTTAATAGTAAATAAAGAACCATTTTTAATAACACATCCAACTCTAAAAAAAGTTGATATTACACTAGCTAATGGAATAGTATATTACTTTAAAAATAAAAACATAAATATGGTGCCAAGATTTTACAACAGATTAGATATGAATACAAGTGGATTAATAATTATTGCTAAGTCTGGTTTTGCACAGGGATTTTTGCAAAATAGGGGAGAAGTAAAAAAATATTATGTTACTGTAGTCAAAGGAATAATAAATGAAGATGAATTTACAATAGAAAAAAATATAGGAGTTTCAGAAGGTGGAATAAAAAGAGAAATTAATGAAAATGGTCAGTATGCAAAAACTGTTTTTAAAGTTTTAAATAGAAATATTGAAAAAGATGTAACTTTAGTTGAAGCACAACTGTTTACAGGAAGAACGCATCAAATTAGAGTTCATTTAAGCTCAATAGGTCATCCTATATTAGGAGATACATTATATGGTGGAGAAGATTTAAGAGTTAAAAGACAACTTTTACATAGTTATAAAGCTATTTTTATAAATCCAGAAACAAAAGCTATCCAAAAAATAGAAAGTAACTTTCCAGAAGATATAAAAAAGTTTATTTGACAAACTATTAAAAATAGAGTACTCTTATAAAAGAACATTAAAAAAATAATTTTTTCATAATTTGTCATAAATTAAGATAAAATTATTTTTGAAATATTTTTAAGTATTAAGGAACGGCTTAAAAATAACCTTCTGATTTTGTTTTAAAATACGCAATGGTTTAAGCGTTTTTATAACAAAAAATGAGAAATTTATTTTTTAAACGTTCTTAAGCATTAAAAGATACATAAAATTCTAAGGAGGTATGTGTAAGATGGCAGTTAAAGTAGCGATTAATGGTTTTGGAAGAATTGGGAGACTTGCATTTAGATTAATGTTTGGAGAAGCTGATTATGAAATCGTAGCAATAAACGATTTAACAGATCCTGGAACATTAGCACATTTATTGAAGTATGATACAGCACAAGGAAATTATAAAATTGATACAGTAAAAGCTGAAGGAGATAGCGTAGTTGTAGATGGTAAAGCTATTAAAATATATTCAGAAAGAAATCCAGAGGATTTACCTTGGGGAAAATTAGGAGTAGATGTAGTATTAGAATGTACAGGTTTCTTTGTTTCTGAAGAAGGAGCTGGAAAACATATAAAAGCAGGAGCTAAAAAAGTTGTAATTTCTGCACCAGCAAAAGGAAATTTAAAAACTGTAGTATATAATGTAAATCATGATATATTAGATGGAACAGAAACAATTGTTAGTGGAGCTTCTTGTACAACTAACTGTTTAGCACCAGTAGCAAAAGTATTAAATGATACATTTGGAATAGAAAAAGGATTTATGACAACAGTTCATTCATATACAAATGACCAAACAACTTTGGATAGACCACATCCAAAAGGAATTAACTCAAGAAGAGGAAGAGCAGCAGCAGCTAACATTATACCAACTTCAACAGGAGCAGCAGTAGCAGTTGGATTAGTAATACCTGAAATAAAAGGGAAATTAGATGGAATTGCTATGAGAGTTCCTACTGTAACAGGATCAGTTGTTGATTTAGTTGTAGAATTAAAAAAAGATGCTACTGTAGAATCAATTAATGCAGCAATGAAAGCAGCAGCTAATGAAACTTTAAGATATACAGAAGATCCAATTGTTTCAAGTGATGTAATTGGTTCAAATAATGGTTCAATATTTGATGCATTATTAACTAAAGAAATAGCAGTAGATGGTAAAAAAATGTTTAAATTAGTAAGTTGGTATGATAATGAAATGTCTTACACAGCTCAATTAGTAAGAACAGTAAAATATTTTGCAGGATTAAGCAAATAAGAGATTAAGTAAATAAATTTTAGGGCGGGGCTTTCGAGTTCCGCCGTTTTAATAGGGAGAATTTATAATATAAAAAAAATAAATTAGGAGGGAATAAAATGGCTAAAAAAACAGTTAGAGATATTGAAGTAAAAGGTAAAAAAGTTTTAATGAGAGTTGATTTTAATGTTCCTATAAAAGATGGAGTTATTACTGATGATACAAGAATAAAAGCTGCTTTAAGCACAATAAACTATGTGATAGATAATGGAGGAAAAGCTATATTAATGTCACATTTAGGAAGAGTAAAAACAGAAGATGATAAAGCAAGCAAAACTTTAGCACCAATAGCTAAGAGATTAGAAGAATTATTAGGTAAAACAGTTAATTTTGTATCAGAAACAAGAGGAGAAAAAGTTGAAAATGCAGTAGCTTCTTTAAAAGATGGAGAAGTTATGATGATAGAAAATACAAGATTTGAAGATATAGATGGTAAAAAAGAATCTAAAAATGATCCTGAATTAGGTAAATATTGGGCATCTTTAGCAGATGTATTTGTAATAGATGCATTTGGTACAGCACATAGATCTCATGCTTCTAATGTAGGAGTAGCTTCTAATATAGAAGCAGTAGCAGGATTTTTAATGGAAAAAGAGATAAAATTCATTGGTGGAGTAGTAGAAAATCCTCAAAAACCACTAGTTGCAATATTAGGTGGAGCAAAAGTATCAGATAAAATAGGAGTTATAGAAAGTCTTATAGAAAAAGCTGATAAAATAATAATCGGTGGAGGAATGATGTTTACATTCCTAAAAGCACTTGGTAAAAATATAGGAAGTTCATTATTAGAAGCTGATAAAGTAGAATTAGCAACTTCATTAATGGAAAAAGCTAAAGCTAAAGGTGTAGAACTTATTTTACCAGTTGATACAGTAGTAGCAAAAGAATTTAAAAATGATACAGAATTTAAAACAGTTTCTGTAGATGCTGTAGAAGATGGTTGGATGGGATTAGATATAGGTGCAGATTCTGTAAAATTATTTGCAGAAGCATTAAAAGGTGTTAAAACAGTAGTTTGGAATGGACCAATGGGTGTATTTGAAATGGAAAATTATGCAAAAGGAACAATAGGAATATGTAAAGCTATTGCTGGATTGGATGAAGCAATAACAATAATAGGTGGAGGAGATTCAGCAGCAGCAGCAGAACAACTTGGTTATGCTGATGACTTCAGTCATATTTCTACAGGTGGTGGAGCTTCTTTAGAATATTTAGAAGGTAAAGAACTTCCTGGAATAGCAGCAATATCAGAAAAATAAAAGAAAGAAAGAATAAAAAAAAGAAGCGACGATTATAAAAAATCGTCGCTTTTATTTTTGCTAATGAAAATAATTGTAGAGTTTTAGCCACCAATTTACACTAATATACACCAATAATTAATTACAAATTTTTTATTCATCAGTGTCTGTATTTATCCAATGGTTTCAAATAATTTTTTTTTAATATCTTTTTAGTTAATTTGAATAAATCATAAAATTTAAAATCTTAAAGTAAAAGATAATGCTTGCATATGATTTGGTTTTACTCCAACATGTGGAGAAAGTTCCTCTGTAAAATCAGCATATTCAAATTCGACATCATTTAAAATCCATAGCGGTAATAATACTACTTTTAAGAATAATGGAGCTCTTTCCATAAATCTAAGAGGTTGAACATAAAATCCATAAGTTCCATATCCTTGATTGATTCCAGCACGTAATTTTAAATTTATAGAGTGAGGAAACATAGATATTTCACTACCTAAATGTAGTTTTTTATAAATATTAGTATCATCTTCGCCATCATTATTCATATCTTTATTTAATAAATTTTCAACTTCTCCAGATAACTGAAGCCATTTAGAAGGTTTTATAGAGATACCAGCTCTTAAATTTGGAGTTACAGTATGCTCTCCAATATAATATGTAACATAGTTTCCACTGTTTGTAGGATGACCATTTATATTGACTTCTTCTGAGTCACGCCATGTATCAACTTTTGTATATGCATCTTGTAGTGCAAATCCAAGTTTAAATTTATCATTACCAATTAATCCACCGAAATCAAGTCCAAATCCTTCATTTTTAGTAGCTCCAAGTAGTGAAAACATTGCTTTACTGTCATTGACGTTTTGAGCACTTATTAATTTATTAGATGTTAATTTGCTATCAAAATTAATATAATTAAGATATCTAATTGATGCTCCGAAACTAAATGGACCTATTTTGGTAGCGATACCAATGGGAGCTTCAACATTTAAAGACATATTAGCAATAACTGTGGGATTTACAGGATTTACAATAGCTAATTTATTTATATTAGAATAAGCGAAAAGTCCTATTCCAAAATTTTTGTTAATAAGTCCTGTGAAGTCTCCGAAATATCCATTTAAACTTAAATTATTTATTTCAGATTGTTTATCTTTCAAATATTTAAATTGGTCAGAATCATCAACTTTTCCATCGTTATTCCAATCATTATCTTCAAAAGAACCATCTGAAATATCATTTGATACATCTATCATTGTACCTATAACATCTTTTCCTTCATCATTCATCCCTACAGCAAGACCAAAAAGAGAAAATTTATATCTATCTATATAATTTAACATAGCTGGATTATATAGTAATACAGACTCATCAGAAGCAGATGTTACATAAGTATTTCCCATTCCCATTCCTCTAATATTTTTATAATATTGAATAGAAATCTCATCAACGCTATTTGCAGCAAAAATATTAAAAGAAGTTACAATTAAAAAGAATATTAATATTTTTTTCATTTTAATAGACCTCCTTTCCAGTTAGGATTTTACTTATTTTATCTAAATCATCTGAAGTAAAATTGTTTGGTATCTTTTTTAATTGAGTATTTATTTTTCTTAAAATATCTAAGACTTCAACAGCATCACTAGAGTCTAAAGCGACAGCAAGATAATTAATAGTAGAATTTAAAGAGGTAATTATTTCATCTTTATGGACATTCCAATTATTAATTATTGATGCGTTGAAATCAGAACTATCAATTTCCGAATCTCCATTAGTATCTAGAGCGTTTAGAATGATAATTACTGTGTTTAATCCATAAGTAATACCTGCTGTTTGATATGTAGATTTTAAGTTGTCTCTTTCTTCTGGAGACAAAATTTCTGGACTAGGCAAACCTTTTTTAAAAGCTTCCATTGCATATTTAAGATCTGAACTGTTAATTCCATTAACAATATTAATTAAAGTAGAACTATTATTATCTGAAGTACCCCTTTTTATAGCAGTATTTGGAGTTGTAGAGTTTAGTTGATATATTTTATCTAATATATCAAGTGCACTAACACCACCTTGTCCAAGATAACTTTCAGCTTTAATTGTTTGGAATTTAATATATTCATTTCTTTCAGCTGTTTCAGTATCAGAAAAATCATTAACACTATTTTTACCTTGTTCTTCATAACTTCTAATTACAACATCTGCATTTTTAATAGCGGTAGCATAGTCTCCACTATTTAACCCTTCTTCTGCCTCATACTTTGATTGTGAAACAGCTTCTTGAGAATTTGCATCAACTTTATCTAAAGTTGAGAATATATTAGTTTCACAACCAGAAAAAATAAGTAAAGAAATTCCCACCAGCATTCCAATAAACTTCTTTTTCATTATTATCTACCTCCTTATGATTTGAAATATACATTAATCTTACCACACATTAACAAAATAAAAAGTAATACAAGTCACAACATAGTAAATTTTATTTAGGAATGTTTAAAAAATAATTTTCTCATATTTTGTTATAAAAATGCTTGAAACGTTGCATGCGTTGGGCGTAGTTTTTTATGTGGTTTTCATAAAAGAACCTTGAGCCTTTTAAAACAAAACAGATAAGTTATTTTTAAGCCATTCCTTAGTAGTTACTGGTGATGTAAACTACAAAATTTACCTCTTCATTAATGTATATACCAAATAAAAAAAAATTTCCTTTAAATTTTTTAAAAAAAAAAGAAGGAAATAAAAAAAAGTTTCGAATACTAAATATGGTGATGTGAATTACAGTTTTTTTATTGGGCTTATAGTAATCTAATGGTATGTAATCTAGCGAGTTATTAAAACGCAAAAATACAAAGGAGGAGAACAATTATGAAAAAGTCGATTGTTATAGTCTTAATAGGGTTATTAGGGCTATCAGGGTGTATTGGAGTATGGGGGGATAAAACTACAGTTAAACCAAAATATGAAAAAACTGCAGTAGACTATTATGAAGCTGCGAGAACAAATTTTGCAGATCCATATAAAGTAACTACACCAGAAGAGGTAGATAAAAATGTAGTGGAAAATGCAAAAATGGCAGAAGGGAAAAGTTTATTAGAAAAAGATTCAGAAATAGAGATGAAATCAAAATTATTAAGAGCAATGGCTCAAAATTACAAAGGACAATTATTAGTAGAAGAGGGAGAAGATTCTCCAACAGGAGCAATTTCAAGAGCAAGAGCTATTTCTATTAATAATTCTAAGGCAGAATTAGAATTTGCAGAAGCTAATATAGAGCTTAGTGCATTAGAGTATAAGAGTATAGCAGCTAAAGCTATAAAAGTAAATGTTTTATCAAATTGGTCTCAAATTGATGATACAAAATTAACAGCTGCAGAGGATGCTGCAGACAATTTATCTATGGTACAAGATCAAATAGATAGTGATCCAAATTTGCAAAATATAAAAGTTGCTGGTGAAAAAATAGAGTCAGAAGATGTTTTGACAAAAGTTGCAGATATATATATAAAAAAAGGAGATAACAAAAAAGCTATGGAATCTCTTGCGAAAGCTCAAGAGATAACAGACGGGAAAAATAAAACAACAAAAGACTCTAAAGTTTTAAAAATAAAAATAAAAATGGCGGATGTATTAATAGATAGCGGGCAACCAGAAGCAGCAGCTAAAGTGCTAAAATCAGTTGTAGATGAATCACAATCTATGAGTGCAAGTACAGATATAAAAGAGAAAGCAAAGGCAAAATTAGTAGCAGAAGGATTACAAAGAGTACAAGCAATAGCAGAAGCAGGAGTAGATTTATCTGATACTGGAATAGATACAGAAAAAGTAAAAAAAGGATTAAAAAATGTTACAGATGTAGCAAATGCAGGGACTCAAAATTTAATTACAGATGAAAAATTAAATTCGATAAAAGGTAAAGTAGCAGATAAAATTAACGAAGCTAAAGATAATGTGGAAGTTGGAAAAGATAAAGAAATAAATAATGCGTATAGCCAATTATTAATAGGAGAATTGGATAAATCTGAAAAATTATTTGAAACTTTAATACAAGATAGCGAAGTATTAGCAAGTGGTAAATATACAAGAGATGTAATTTTTGGATTGGCATTAGTTTATACAAAAAAAGGAGAAACAGAAAATGCAATTGAAACTTATAAGAGAGTTTCAGTATTGATTCCAGAGGATGGGGATTCGGTAAAAAGAGCAGCAATGGAAATTTCTAAATTGTCTGAAGATAAAACTGAAGAAGTGGGAGGTAATAAATTAGTAATAATACCTCCAACATTTAAGAAAACATCATTTTTACCAGGAGATAGTTTAAGTTTAGCTATCGATATTATGTATTCTGATATGTCAAATATAGATAAAAATATTGAATTAAAAGCCTCTATATATAATAAACAAGGTGAAGAAGAAAAAGATATAATGAGAGCAATTAATTTTAAATATGATGAAAAAAATGTATTTAAAGGGGAAGCAGTTATTAGTTTAACAGCTATTTCTGGACAATACAAATTGGTAATTATGGCTAAAGAAAAAAATGGAGCTCTTTATTCTAGATTTGAGATGCCTATATTTATAGGTAGAATAAGTGATATAAAAAATAATGTAAAAATAGATATGGTAAAAATAGATAAAGATATATTAAAAGTGGAATTAATGAATTTTAAAACTAATTCAGGAATAAAATTGAAAATTAATTCTACAGAAGCTGCGATTAGTATGGCTGGAGAAGCAATATATTCTCTTACAGGCTCTGACAAATTAGATGGAGAGCATGAGATGAATATTGAATTATATCAAAATAATAAAGTGGTAGATACAAGAATATTTAAATATAAAATAGGAACTTTGGAAGTTATTTCGGATGAATCAAGAGCAGCAATAGAAGTAAAAGTGAAAGATATAGTAAGTAGATTTAATGGAGATAAGGCGAATATATTATCTCTTGTAGATGATAAGAGTAATTTATATAGAGTATTAAGTGATAAATTAACTACAGCATCAGCGATAGATATAACAAGAGAAGAAATAAATAAACCTATTGTAGATAAATATGGTAATTTTGCTATAGTAAGAACAAATGAAAAGGTAACTGTTAATGATAATGAGATACCATATTATCAAGAGTATAAATTAGTAAAAATAGTAGATGAAGATGGAGCAGAGAGTTGGAAAATAAGAAATATTGCTTTTCTAGATATTTTATTTGTTAATTCGAAAAATATAGATACAGATAATGATGGATTAACAGATGAAGAAGAGGAACAGTTAGGGACAAATCCAAACAATCCTGATACAGATGGAGACGGATATACAGATGGAGAAGAAGTTGCAAAAAATAGTGATCCAAATAATAAAGATAGTGTTCCAGCAGAAGAAGAAGGGGTAAATGCAACTGAAACAGTTAATATATTGAATCAAGTTTTTGATATATTATCTAACTCAGAAGCTAAAGATACAATAGAAGGGTTTATAAATGGATCTACTACTGAGAGTGCAATAAGTTTTATAAATAAATATTATACAGAAAATATAGATGAAACATTTAAAGAAGAATTAACTAATAAAATAAAAGAGAATTTAGAATTTTTAAGTAATAAAAAGGTTACATTGAAATTTATAAAACCTAATGTAGAAGAAAAAAAATTAAATGAGATACCATTTGATTTAAGAAAGAAAAGTAATATATATATATTGAATCTAGATGTAGTCTTTGATTTGAGAGATGATAGTGACAGACCTATATTTACTGACAATATGCATTTCGAATTTGTTGGTAAAAAATCTGAAGACGGAAGTTTATCTTGGAAAGTAAGGTATGCCTCTAAATTAGAAAATGGATTCTTTATACCAGAAATATTGAAATCAGCAGATAATCAAGATAATGATGGAGATGGGTATATAGATGAAGAACTTCCAAATGGAGAAGATGATGATGGAGATGGATTGGTAGATGAGGATTTAAGAGCGCCAATTGGAGGCGGAGTAGATGATACAGGTGTAGTTAAATTTACTTTAAATAATAATCATATGAAGTTTGTAAAAATAATAGCTAAATATAGTGTGAATTCTACAGATACAACTGAAAGTGCAATAATATTAAAAGGAGCAATAAGAAGGTTTGGAAGAATACAAACAGAAACAACTGAAGACAAATTGCCACTTAATACAGAGTTAAAAGTAAAAATAGATGTAGAGGGAGTTGGAAAATATGAAAGTGATTGGTTTACTTTAACAGCAGATTCTCAAGAAGAAGATTTGGGAGATATTACAAATAAGTTAATGGAACCAATGAAAATCACATTCCCAGAAAATGAACATGAATTTGATTTGTCAACTACTAATGGTGGAGTTAGGATAGAATGGACAAAATTAAATTCTGATGAAATAAAAACATATGCAGTGGTAGTGGTAACAGATATGCGGGATATAGAACAAGGTAATTTTGATAATTTTGTGGCTGTTAAATTTATGGATGCAACTACGACAGAATCAGCAATGAGTTGGGATTATAAAGAATCATCAATGGATGATTTTGATGTAAATAATGGATTTGGTAGAAAACTTCTTCCTAATACTAATTATATTGCTGTTATTGGAGCATTTAAGGAGGATATTTCTACATTGATGCAAGAAAGTAACGAATCTGATCCAGTTGTTATTTCTAAACCAGTAATGTTTAAAGTAAAAGGAATAGAAGGTCTATATAAAGTTGGTGGAAATATTTATAATAATAATTTCATACCATTTGGAGTTAATATAGCTGTAATGGAAAATATGCCTGATAATGCAGAAGATGTAACTCCTGATTATATATTCAGAATAGATAGTTCAAATGCAGCAGGTTGGGATAATGGAGAGAGAGCTTTCAGGTTACCATTTGAGATATCTATTCCAGAAGGAAAATATTATATTGGTGCATATTTAGATGTTAATAATAATGGTAGAATAGATGAAGGCGATTTGCTAAGTAATTTGTTAGGAGAAGAGGATAATGATAACAATGGAGAACCAGATGGATTTGTAGTAGATAAAGATAAAACGGCTACAAAGTTATATTTAAGAGAAAATATGGGCGGAGATACAATTAAAGGTACAATAACTAATAAAACTGATATGGCAGGAAATTTGATGGTGGCAATACTTGAGTATAATAAAGAGTCTCAAGAACCACATGGTAATTTTGTAACTGATATGATAGCAGGAAATATTAATGCAAATGACGATAATGATTATAAGATGAATTTTAAACCATATGGAGATGGAAATATAGCATTTGGAATAGAAACGTTTATAGATTTAAATGGAGATAGAATGCCGGAACCAAATGAACCAAAATCATCATTTACTAAATTTTATGATAATGGGGGATATATAATAGATAAAGAACATATTGATTTAACAATAAATAAAATAGTAACTCCAGGAGATGGAATAGATAATGATAAAGATGGAAAAGTAGATGAAGAGTTACCAAATGGAATAGACGATGATGGAGATGGATTAATAGATGAAGATACTAAAATTCCTGAAAATACAGCAGGAGATGGAGAAGTAATAGGTAAAGTAGAATTAGAAGGAGGATATGGAAGTTTCATAGATTACGGAGTATTGATATATAATACAAAAGAAGATTTCTATAACTTCCTATTTGGAGGAACTACTGATGGTGGTGGTAATTATGATATAACAGGTCTTCCAGTAGATTTGCCAGAAAATGAAAAATTAATGATAGAATTTAAAAAAGAGGGATATCAACAAGTAACAACAGAAGCTGGAATAACAAAAGATATGCATACAAATACCTTACAAACTATAATATTAAAAAAGAGATTGAAAATAACTAAACCGAATACACAGTTTGTAATGTGGAATATTGGAGATAGCAACTTAGATACAGAGGTAATGTGGGAATTAAAGAGTGGTGTAAAATATAAAATAGTTGTTGGCTGGGACTATGAAACAGCACAATCGAAACCAATATTTGAAAAAGATTTAGGTTCTGATATTGATACATATACTTTTACAAAGGAAGATTTGCAAAATATAGGAATAGGACATAGAGTTATATTAGTGATTGGAGCTGGAGCTGCATCGGCACCAATTGATGTAGAGATTCAAGATAATACAACTTATAATAATAAGATAATAGGAGAAATAGTAACAAAAGAGCCTATAAATCAAAATATAATATTAGGTTTATTTGAGAATGATCCAAAAAATATGAATGAATTTAGACCTAAATATAGATTTGATATAGATAGGATGAATTATACAACAACGAATAGTGCAATAAGTGGAGAGATGTCATATATTTATAGTTATAACTTTACAATACCAGAAACAGGATTTTATTACATAGCAGCAATGGTAGATAATGATGCCAATAATATGATAACTCCAAATGATTTTGTAGGAATGTTAAATTATGCTATGCAAATAAAAGCTGGAGATAATCAAATTAGCAGATTTGGTTTGGAAAGGATGCAAGGGGGAGATAATTTAGATATAACTATAGATGTAGATAATAGTATAACAGTTGGAAATATAATGTTAGGGCTTTATAAATGGGATAGTGCAACTGGAAACTGGAAAGAAAAACCAGAAGAGCAATCAAATGAACCATTTATGTATCATCAAGAGTTTGGAAGACAATATGATTTGGAATATAAAGATGAAAATGGTGAAGTAAATAGATATGCTTTAATGGCTTTTGTAGATGTAGATGGTGATGGTATGCCAAAGAATACAGAAGAGGTAAAAAGCGATTATATCGAATTAACTTTTGATAATACAGGTAGAATAATAAATAGAAATATATATTTACCTATAATGAAAAATAAAGTAACAGGGACTAGTAAAATAGATGTAACAGTAATTGCAGATGATAATTCAACTATTACAGGAGCAAATGTAGAGATTTATAATGAAAAATATAATTTGAGAATAATGATGGTAACTAATGCATCAGGTGAGGTTGTATTTGAAAAATTACCAGCAGGAAAATATGATGTTAAAGTTAGAAAAGAGGGATATTCAGAAGAGTATGAGGAAATATATACAGTAGATGGAGAAACTACAACAAAATCATTTACTATGCAACAGCAGTTAGGTGAAACATATTTCTTAAGAGGAACTATTATGATAGAGGGAGCAACAGAAACTCTTAATATGGGAAGAGTTGTAGTAAACATAATTAATTCAGATAATACAGAAGAATATGTTACAGATAGTTCTATAATGAATAACAATTTTGAAATAGGTAATTTAGTATCTGGAAGTTATAGACTTCATGTCGTGGATATTGCAGGATATCCAGAAGAGGTTAGGGATTTTGTAATTGATAAATCAGATATATATATAGATGATATAGTATTAAAAAAATTAGGAGAGGGTAGTATATCTGGTAATGTAAGTGCAAGAAACTTTCCTTGGGGAGAAATAAGAGTTAATACTTTAAGTGGAAAAGAGGTAGGACAAGCTCAAATAGATCCTGTAACAGGAAGTTTTGTGGTAGATGGATTACCTATAGGGACTGAATTGAAGTATGAGATAAATGTAGAGGGATATATGTGGTATGGAAATAAAGTTACAATTGATGAAACAATAAAAACAGTTGATTTTGGAACTATAAATTTACAAGAGGCAGGAACAAATACATTGGAAGTAACAATAACAAATCCAGAAGTAGTTACAGATTTCTGGCATGCAGGAATATTAAAAGTAGATGAAAATGGTAATAAAGATTATATAACAAATGGAGAATGGAACGGAGTTGATAAAATATACTTTAGAAATATTCCAACAGGAAATTTTGTTATAGAAATAAGTGGAAATGGATTTATGGATGTGCAAGATATGCCAGTAGAAGTAATTAATGAAAATACGATATTAAATATAACATTAAAAACACCAATAAAAATAGTATCACCAGCAACACATTCAATAGAAAAAGATGGTTCTGGAAATTATACAGTTAATTTCCAATGGGAAGATAATACAGCAGCTGTAAATACATATGTAATAGCTGTAAAACAAGGAGAAATTAATAATGACAATATAACAGGACCAGAATATTTTGATACAGCATTAATTTTAGTTGATAAAACAACAAAAGAGTGGACATATGTAGATAAAGCAAAAGCAACAGGAAGCTTAGAATTTGCTAATAGTTTAACACCTAATTATATGTATGGATATATGATATTGGGATTTGCAGAGACAACAACAGAATTAGAAGCTAAAATTAATAATAGTGAAGATGTAGAACCTATAATAACTTCTGAGCCAGATAGTTTTATGCTTGCAAGTGATGCAGTGGGAGAAGTAGAAGTAAAAGTAATAAACACTAATAATGTGCCAATACCAAGTGATGGTAGTATATTAGTAGCAATATTTAAAGATTATATGCCAATGGGAGAGGATGGTGGACCAACAGGAGATCAAATAGTTGGAATAAAAGAAAATGTACCGGTTTCAACATCATTATTGCCAGGAAATGCAGGAGGTATGCCAGGACAAACTATTACAGTACCAATATCTCAAGAGATGGTATCAACTGGAGCTACAACTGGATATGTTGCATTTGTAATGGTTCAAGATGGAATGGGAAATGAGATAAAAGATCTATTTGGTGCAGATTTAGTGAAGTTTAATAGTACGGGATTAGTAGAACCAATAGATATAAATATGATAGGTGGAGCAAGTGATGAAGTGATGGGAATGTTTGCTAAAAAGATAGTAACATTAAACTTAACTTTACCTACAGATATGAATATAGATTATAGTAAAAATGTAAAAATGGAAGCAGATATATATTCAGAAGATAAACATGATGGTATAGCTTGGAAGGAGTTTAAAGTTAATTCTGACAGTGAATTACCAACAACAATTACATTATATATAATGAAAGACTATGATATTAATAATAATTATAAAATACACACAAGTATATATTATGATAATGGGGCTGGTAATAAAGAAAATATTGCTGGAGATTATGATGTAGTTTTTGATGATGGAGATAGTTATAATATGGATTTGCAGTTAGATAATGGAAATCAGCAACCATCAGGAAAAGATATAACTTTAATAGGAAATATAACAAATAATGTAAATCAAGGAGCAATAGTAATGGATATACTAAAAACAGATGAACAAGGAAATCCATTATTAGATGGAAATAATGATCCGTTGCCACCAGTATATCATAGAGATAATGTAAGTGAAGGTGCATTAAATGAAGTAGCGAATTTAGAAAATGGAAGTTATAAAGCAGTATTTATATTGGACTTAGGACCTCAAGGTCCAAGTCCAGAGGATATAAAAGAGTTTAGAGACTTTAACGTAACAGATATAACAACAGATATTTCTTTAGGAGATATAGAATTTAATGCAACTCAACCAACAGGAAAAGATGTAACTTTAACAGGAACGATAACAAATAATGTAACCCAAGGAGCAATAGTAATGGATATACTAAAAACAGATGAACAAGGAAATCCATTATTAGATGGAAATAATAATCCGTTGCCACCAGTATATCATAGAGATAATGTAAGTGAAGGTGCACTAAATGAAGTAGCGAATTTAGAAAATGGAAGTTATAAAGCAGTATTTATATTGGACTTAGGAGCTCAAGGTCCAAGTCCAGAAGATGTAAAAGAGTTTAGAGACTTTAATATAACAGATACAACAACAGATATTTCTTTAGGAGATATAGAATTTAATGCAACTCAACCAACAGGAAAAGATGTAACTTTAACAGGAACGATAACAAATAATGTAACTCAAGGAGCAATAGTAATGGATATACTAAAAACAGATGAACAAGGAAATCCATTATTAGATGGAAATAATGATCCATTGCCACCAGTATATCATAGAGATAATGTAAGTGAAGGTGCATTAAATGAAGTAGCGAATTTAGAAAATGGAAGTTATAAAGCAGTATTTATATTGGACTTAGGACCTCAAGGTCCAAGTCCAGAAGATGTAAAAGAATTTAGAGATTTTAACGTAACAGATACAACAACAGAGATTCCTTTAGCTGAAGTAAAGTTTGTAATTAATGTAATATTAACTGGAACAAATAGCACAGGAGGAGGGGAATTATTTATTTTGGTTAATGGACAAAAATTAGTTTCCAATTTACCAGCAGAGAGAGTAGGAAACGAACTTAAAGTTGAATATAATCTTCCAATAGGTACTTACAAGGCAGAAGCTTTTATAGATACAAATGGAAACGGACAATATGATTCTGGTGAAAGAAAAGTTGAAATACAAACATTTGATATAACAAAGGACAATTATTATACAACTCAACAGTATAATACAGATATATTTTAAAATAATAGGGTTCAAATCGAGCATCTTGCTTGATTTGAACCCTATTATTTTTTTTTATTAATTAGGAAAGTATAAATTTATTCAGAAAATAAGCTACGCTATTTTTAAAAAATATGCGATTTTTCAAGGCAAAATTTTTCAGAAACCAAAAATTTAGAAAAACATTTATACTCTACCAGATGAAGGCGTAGTTTATTTTTTTATTTAATAGCTGAATTTGTAGTTGAATTAATATTAATCTTTTCTTTATTTAAATTTTCACCTATAATAATACTTTTTTTTAAGATTAAATTTGTGAATTCTTCCTTTTTAATAAGAATATTTTTATCAAATTTATATTTGTTAATTTGAATTTTCAAACTTAAATCTTTAAAATTATTTATAGTAGAATATTCAACAATTCCATTTATATCAGAAGTATATTCTTTATTATTAATTTTTAATTTTGTATTGGATAAAGGGTTTTCATCACTGTTTTTTAACTCAAGTATAATTTTCACTTTATTATCTTTTAACAATATATTGAAAATTTTGACTTCATTATTATTAATTGAAAACTTTTTATTTATATATTTTGTATAATTTTTATTATCAATTTCAATTGTATATGTATTTAAAATTGGTACGCTATCAAATTGAAAGCTTCCATTTTGACTACTTAATGTAGTTGTTTTAGAATTATTGTCTAAATTTATTAAAGTTATTTTTATATTTTCTAATGGATTTATACCATTTGTTAAAGTACCTTTTATACTGCTATAGATTTGTTCTAATTTAAAATCTAATCCACTTAAAGTAGAATATTTATTTACGTTTTTTACTGTCCCTTTTGATTTGAAACCATCCTTTTCAACTTTAATAAAAATTAGTCCGCTATTAATTTCAGCACTATATTCCCCTTTTTTATTAGTAAAAAAATATTTTTCTTCACTATTATTCCTCAAAGTTATTTTTGCTTTATCTATAGGTTCTCCATTTAAATGAGTTATAACCCCTTTTATTATACTTGGTATTTCCTCAATTGAAAAATTCAATTTATATTTTTTGTTTGATTCCAAATAGTTAATTGTTAAATTTTGATTTTTACTAATTCGGTACCCTGATTTAAAAATAGTAATATTATATTTTATTGCAGGGACTTTAATAGTAAAAGTTCCATCTATATCTGATGTAGTAGAAAATTTGTTTTCATTATTAATAAATGAAATAACAGCTCCTCCAATGAGGTTATTTTTATCTTTTATAGTTCCAGTAATAGTTGCTTCTAATTTTTGTAACGATAAAAATATATTAGAATCACTATTTTCTGAAAGTTCTATTTTTTTAAAAGTTACATTTTTTCCTATATTATTTGAAACTTCAATGTTGTAAATACCATAATTTAATTTAATTTTATAAAATTTATCTTCAATTTTAAAAGAGTTTATTAGTTCATTTTTTAAATTAAATAATTTTATTGTAGAATTATTTGCTATTTCAAGTTTGTCTAAACTAGAATTAGCTGTTATTAAAATATTACTTTTTTGATTGAAAATAGTAATAAAATTGAAAAATTTAAAATTTGGAATAAATTTTAAATTGATTGTTTTTTCATTTGAATAAAAGTCAAAAAATTTAGTAGCAGATTTATAATTATCGCTATTTAATTCAACATTATATTTTCCATAAGGAAGATTAATATTGAAGATTTTATTTTTAGTTTCAAACTCTTTTATGTATGATTTATTTTCTAAACTTGTAATTTTAATTTTATAATTATCCAAAGATGTAGAAATATTTAAATTTCCTTTTAGTCTACTAAGTTTAAATAAAAAATCGGATGATAATAAATTTTTAGGAGTTAAATTATAGTTAAATTCTTTATAATTTTTTTCCTTAATATTAAATTTATATTTTTTATTTTTCTTTATTTTTATATTTAATATCCCTTTTTTATTAGTCGTAAAAAAAGAAAATGTATTATCAGTTAAATTAATAACTTTAATAGAGGTCTTGAGGAAATCATTATTAAAATCATCTATTATTTGTACACGTATAGGAATAAAATTGCTTTCTATATAAAATACAAATTGATTTTTGGTTGTGGTAATTTCAATATTTTTTTTAAAAGAAATATAATTATTTTTGAAAAATGTTATTTCATATGTTGCGGGAAATAATAAGGAAGTAGCTATTCCTGATTTATTAGTTGATAATTTTAGATCTCCAATAGAAATAGAAACATTTTCAACTGGTAATTTAGTTTCTTTTGATAAAACAGAAAAAGAAACTTGAGTAAAGTCATCTGCGAATGAAAAAGAACTTAAAATAAAAAAAAGTGTAGCGAAGAATGTTAAGAGTGTAATTTTTATAAATTTTTTCTTAAATTTATAAAAATAGATTCTAAATAAAAAATTATTTTTCAATATTATCACCTCAATCTTGTATTTATATATATAATTGTGTTATAATTAAATTATAGCATTTTTTATATATATTATCAAGTGGGTGATGAATAATGAGGGTAGGAATAAAGGATAAATTTACATTGACATTAGTATTAATGAATTTTTTAGCAATTATATTTTCTTTTTCAATCTCTATGTATATTGTTTATAAAAGTATTCAGAAAAATTTAGGCTCCACAGCAACAAAAAATTTAAAAAATATGGAAAAAAAATTAGAAAATTTAAATGTAGAATTAAAAACAGAGGCTAGAATATTATCTAAAAATATACAAGTTATTTCAATTTTAGATTCTAATAAGTATATAGATATAAATTCGGAAAAAACAGGAGAAAAAACTTATTATAGAACTTATGATATAGACAAAAAAAAATATTATAGATATAAGTTTATTTCTGAAATATCTGAAATGTTTCAAAACTATTCAATAGGTAATGAAAAGATAGAGATAGATATTATATCTATTAATGGAAAAAGTATATTAAATAGAGATAAAAAAATATCAAAAGAAAATTTAAAAAAATATTTAAGTAAATTTATTGGAAATAGTTCTGCAGATTATTCTTTTTATGAAATTGAATCAGGTAAAATGTATTCAAAAACATTGTCTCCTATATATTCAAAAAAAGATAAAAATAAATTTATAGGATTTGTATTATTAAAATTACCTATAGAAGAAAAAATGTTGAAAGAGATATTATCCGAAGAACAAGATGAAGTAATGGTGATTGATAATAATTATAAAATTATATCCACTACAATTGATTTAGAAAAAACAGATAAAATAGATTTAAAAAATTCTAAAAAAATAACAATTGATAGATCAATTTATTTGTTAAAAAAAATAGAATTAAAAGGCTTTTTATGGGAAAAGTCAGGAGAGATAATAGTAGCTGCAAAGGAAAATTATATTTGGGAAATTTCTAAAGAAATTTCTTTGCATCTATTTTTAGAACTGTTTTTAATTTTTGTGATGATATTTGTAGTGTTTAATTATATGTTAGATATGTTTTTAGATTCAATAAGAGAATTGACTTTGAAAATAAATCTTTTAAGAGGTGGGAAATTTAATATTGATTTAACAAAGCTGAAAAATAGAAAAGATGAAATTGGTTTGTTAGCTCATGATTTTGATGAAATGGCAGATGTATTAAAAATAAAAACAGAAAAATTAGAAGAGATTAAAGAAGAAAATGAACAAAATAGTAGTGAATTAAAAGCCAAAAATGAAATTTTAGCTAAGATGAAATATGATTTTGAAAAAATAAATAGTAATAGAGATAAATCAAATAAAATACTAAATTCTAGGATATCAGAAGTAACAAATTTATATTATTTAATAATAAAAATGACAGATAACATTACAAACGAAAAGTTTTACTCAATTATAGTAAGAGGGATAAGAGAAGGGTTATTTATAAAAAATGTAATATATTATGAAAAAGAAGAAAATATATTGATACCTAAAGCCAAAACGGGTACAAATAAAAATTTAAATGAAATAAAGATAACAAAAGAGTTAGAATATAAAATGTTGAAAAATTCAATAATTGAAGTGACAGAATGTAAATCATCACTAGATATAAATTTTAAGAACCCATATATTCTTGTATTAAAAACAAAAGAAGATGGCAAAAATGAAATTTTTGGAGTAATAATATTTGATAATAATAAAAAAATGGATGAATATTTGGAGCAAACTCTAAATACGTATAGTAAAACTATAATACTAGCTTTAGAAAATAGGAAACTATATAAAAAAATGGTGGAACAATTAAAAAGAACAGAAAAAGTTGCAGAAAAATTAAAAAATGCAGATATGACTAAAAATACAATTTTATCAAACATGAGCCATGAGTTAAAAGCACCTTTAGTACCAATTATGGGATATGTTGAAATGTTTTTAAATAGTGAATTGGGAGATATTACTGTAAATCAAAGAAAAGCATTATTTACAGTTTTAAATAATGTAGAAAGATTGCAAGAGATGATAGAAAATATTTTGAATTATTCAAAACTAGAGAATGGTGAATATGATTTTTATAATAAGGAATTTAATATAAAAGAATTAGTTTATAATGTGTCATCTACTTTTGAAAATAGAGTAATTAGAAAAAATATTAATATTAATATAGAGATGAATTTAAAAGATTATTTGGTTGATGGAGATAAAGATGTATTAGGGCAAGTTTTGAAAAATATTATATCAAATGCAGTGAAATTCTCATATGAAGGTAAGGAAATAAAATTAATAGTTACAGAAAAAGATGATAAGATTAAATTAACTGTAAAAGATAGTGGAGTTGGAATAGAAATAGAAAAAATAAAAAATATATATGATGACTTTAGGCAATTAGAAGAAGGATATACAAGGAAACATAATGGAGTTGGATTAGGGCTTACAGTTGTAAAAAAAATATTAGAAAAATATGATGAAAAACTTTATATAAAAAGTTTTAAAGGAATAGGAACAGAAGTAAGTTTTTATATAAAAAAATTGAAAAAAATAGATTAATATGATATAATTTTAAAATTAATTGAGAGATAAATTTAGGAGGGAAACTATTAATGAATGTAGAAAAAGAGATAGAAAGACAACTTTCTATATTGAAAAGAGGAGTAGAAGATCTCATATCAGAAGAAGAGTTGAGAAAAAAAATAAAAAAATCTATTGAAACAGGTAAACCTTTAAAGGTAAAATTTGGAATAGATCCTACAGGAAACTCTATACATATAGGACATGCGGTACCAATTAGAAAATTAAAACAGTTTCAAGACTTAGGTCATACAGTTCAGTTTTTAATCGGTACATATACTGCAAAGATAGGAGATCCAACTGGGAAAAGTGAGACTAGAAAAGTTCTTTCAGATGATGAGATTAATGAAAATATAAAAGGATATTTAGAACAAGTAGGGAAAATATTAGATATAGATAAAACTGAGATTAGATATAATGGAGAATGGTTGTCAAAATTAACAATGGAAGAAATTTTGAATTTGACGTCTCAATTTACAGTATCACAAATGATAAGTAGAGAAGATTTTTCAAAAAGATTAAAAGAAAATAAACCTGTAAGTTTAGTTGAGTTTATGTATCCAATATTACAAGGGTATGATTCTGTAGCATTAGAATGTGATGTAGAATTAGGAGCCACAGAACAAAAATTTAATTTATTAAGAGGAAGAGATTTACAAAAATATTTTAATCAAGAACAACAAGTTTGTATGATGATGCCAATATTAGAAGGAACAGATGGCGTAAATAAGATGAGTAAAAGCTTGAACAACTATATAGGTATCACAGAAGCTCCAAATGATATGTTTGGAAAAGTAATGTCGATATCAGATGAATTAATGATAAATTATTATGAAATGGCAACAGAAATACCATTAGAAGATATAAGAAAAATGGAAGAAGATATAAAAAGTGGAGTATTACACCCTATGGAAGCAAAAAAAAGATTGGGAGAAGAAATTGTAAAATTATATCATAATGAAGAGAGTGCAAAAGCAGCTAGAGATTATTTTGAAAAGATGTTTAGTAAAAAAGATATTCCTGATGATATTCCAGAGATAAAAGTGGAAGAAAATGAGATGGCTGTAATCGATTTGATATTCGAAAAAATAAAATTTGGAAAATCAAAAAGTGAAGCAAGACGTCTTATAAAGGGGAATGGATTTAGAATAAATGGAGAAGTTTTTAATGATATTAATGGAACTATAAAAATGATGGATGGAATGATATTAAAAGCGGGCAAGAAAAAAATAGTTAAAATTATAAAATAGTTTATGGAGGAGACCATGAATATAAGAGAAGAAAATATTTTTTTTAATCTACAGGGAGATTCAAAATATGAAATAATAAACAGTATGATTGCTAGTTCTAAATTAAATGAAAATTTAAAAGAAATAGCAATTGAAAAAGTGAAATTAAGAGAAGAAATTCAACCAACTTTTGTTGGAAATGGAATAGGATTAGCACATGCTAAGTTTCATGAAATGGAAGAGATACAGGTTATTTTAAGTACCAATAAGCTAGGAGTAGAATATGGTGTGGGAGAAGATGAAGTTGCAAATATAATTTTTGTAGTATTGGCTCCTTTGGAAAATAATAGAGATTATTTAGAAGTTTTGGCAAGAATAGGAAGAGTTTGTAGAAATAAAAATATAATATCAAAGATAAAAAATGCGAATTCTAAAAAAGAAATACTAGATGTTATAGAAAAAATTTAAAAGTGGCATTGCCACTTTTAAATTTTTTTTTATAAAAAAAAAGGAAATTTTTTTAAATAGAGTATAATATATAATGTAGGTTTATTTTAATAGTAATAATAAAAAAATTATAAAAAATAAAATAGGGAGGGGTATTATCATGAGAAAGAAAGTTATGGTTGTGATTTTATTTAGTTTTGTATTATCTTCATTTGCAGGTGCAGCAGATAGGGAATTATTAAAGAAGGTTTTTGATAAATATAAAAAATTAAAAAATTATGCTATAGAATTAAATATAGAAAATAAGAGTATAAAAAAAGATGATAAAAAATTAAAAAAAATGATGATAGATGATTATAACAAAGGTATTGATTTGTTAAATTCTTTAGATACTAAGGAAAATATAAGGAAAGATTTGTCAAATGCAAAAAATGTAGAAATTTATAAAGAGATAAATGGTTTGTTAGAAAAAATAACAGGAATAATAATGAATGAAATGACAGATGACTTACAAGGAATAAGAGAAAAATTAGTTTCTGATTATAATAAAGGTATATCACTTTATGAAAAGTTAAGTGGAAATAAATATAAAAGAAAAAACATAGAAAATATGAATACAGTAGATATGTATAATGAAGTAAATAATGTACTAGAAAAAATATTGGAATCAAAATAATATAGAATAAAAAAAGGTGAGATAATGAATAAAAAAACAAAAGCAGAAAAAGTAATATTAATTTTAAAAGATATATATGGAGAACCTGTACCAACATTAAATTATGAAAATGAATTTGAACTATTAATAGCAGTAATATTATCAGCTCAATGTACAGATAAAAGAGTAGATATAGTTACTGCAGAATTATTTAAAAAATATAAAACTCCAAAAGAATTTATGGAAATGGATATAAAAGAATTAGAAAAAATAATTCATTCCACTGGTTTTTATAAAAATAAGTCTAAAAATATAAAAAAATGTGCAAAAATGCTTGTTGAAAAATATGATGGGATTGTACCCAATAATATGGATGATTTAATAAAATTGCCCGGAGTTGGAAGGAAAACTGCAAATGTAATGTTAGGTCATATATTTAATATACCTGGAGTTGTTGTAGATACTCATGTAAAACGATTATCAAATAGAATAGGATTAACTAAACAACAAGATCCAGTTAAAATTGAATTTGAATTAATGAAAATTATTCAAAAAAAAGATTGGTTTTTATATTCTAATCTGTTAATTTATCATGGAAGAGCCATATGTACAGCAAGAAATCCAAAATGTGATAATTGTAAAATAAGAGTTTACTGTGAATATGGAAGGGGAATAAAATAATGATCGAACAATTATTAAAAGAATTAACTGAAAAAAAGGGTTCAGATTTACATGTAAAAGTTGGAAGTAGACCAATGATTAGAATAGATGGAGAGTTACAGCCTATAAATGGAGTAGAAGTTATATTACCTAAAGATATGGAAATAATGGAAAGGGAACTTTTAGATGAGAGAAAAAGAGAAAAGTTTAGAAAAAATAAAAATATAGATTTTTCATATGCTATTCCGGCTTTGGGTAGATATAGGATAAATATGTTTATGCAAAGAGGAACAATAGCAGTTGCTATAAGAAGAATATTACAAAATATTCAAAGCTTAGAAAAGCTAGGACTTCCAGATGTTTTAAAAGAAGTTATTAAAGAAAAAAGAGGTTTAATATTAATAACTGGTGCTGCTGGAAATGGGAAAAGTACAACTGTTGCAGCAATGATAGAATATATTAATGAAAATCTAACTAGAAATATAATAACATTAGAAGATCCTATTGAGTATCTATTTAAAGATAAGAAATCATTAATAAGTCAAAGAGAGATACCAAGTGATATAGAAAATTATAATCAAGCTTTAAAATATATAATAAGACAAGATCCAGACATAATTTATATAGGAGAATTAAGAGATAAAGAAACTTTAGAGGCTGCATTTAAAGCGGCTGAAACAGGACATTTAGTGATTAGTACTGTGCATACTGTAAATGCCTCTCAAACAATTACAAGGATATTAGATTATTTTCCAAAAGAGTTACAACAAAGAATACGAAATCAGTTGTCATCTAATTTGTTAATGGTAACTTCTCAAAGGCTATTACCTAAAAAACAAGGGAAGGGAAGAGTAGCAGCAATAGAAGTTATGAGAACAACGCCAACAATAAAAGATTTAATTTTAACTGTAGATGGATATAAAAAAATTCCTGAAGCAATGAAGCTAGGGAAAAAAGAAGACGGGATGAAAACGTTTGACCAATCAATAGAAAAACTATATACAAATGGAGAAATTGAATATGAAACTGCTCTATCTGCAGCAACTGTAAAAAAAGATATTCAACTTTTGAAAAGAGGAATAAATCACGCAAGCGCGTCTGATTATTATAAAGAGATGATAGAATAGGGATGATTGTAATGTTTAGAAAAAAAACATTTTTATTAGGAATATTTTTAACATTTTTAGTTACAATTATATTTTTTATGTATTCTAATTTAAAGATAAATCTTTTTGAAATATTTGAATTAAAAACAGTAGATTTAAGATATAAAATTAGAGGAACTGAGAAAAAAGATTTAGGAGTTATCATAATAGGAATAGATGAGAAAAGTTTAGACAAGATAGGGAAATGGCCATGGAAAAGAAGTATACATGGAGAATTAGTTAAGAAATTAAATGAAGATGGAGTTAAAAGTATAGCTTTTGATGTATCTTTTACAGAAAGTTCGACATCAAAAGAGTTATTAGATTATAAATTAAATTTAAAAAAAATAATATTGAATGGTTATAAAAATGGAGATATAAAGAAAAAAACAGCTCTGTCTTTGGCAAAAGAATTAAATAAACTAAAATTAGATGAAGATTATTTATTTGCAAAGGCTTTGAAAAAAGCTGGGAATGTATCAATAGGAACTTACAATATATTAAATGAAAAAGATGTAAAGTTATCAAAAGAGGTTTTGGATAATAAAGTATACATATTTAATAGATATGTTAATGTTCCTGGTCTTGCAGAGCAACTAAAGGAAGTAGGTAGAACTGGAAAAAGGAGTTTTGAGCCATTTTCAGTATATAAAGTTATTCCGCCGATAAAATTAATAGGAACATTTTGTTATGGTGTAGCACCTTACGAGATTGGAAGACCTGATCCAGATGGCGTATTCAGAAGTATACCTATGGCAACATATGAAAAATATACCGGATTATACTTTCCACCATTATATTTACTTGCGTATCTAAACGCTAATAAATATACAATGGACAAAAATGTAGTGTTAGATATAAAAAATAATAGACTTAAAATTTATAAAAATGCAGCTCAACTTTCAGGGCTAGAAAAAAGTATTCCATTAAATAAAGATGGATATCAACGGCTTAATTATTATGGAAAAGGGCATACATTTGAATATGTATCTTATATTGACGTGTTAAATGGAAATGTATCAAAAGATAAATTAAAAGATAAAATTGCCTTAGTTGGTTATACTGATACAGCAAAAGGGTTATATGATTTGAGAGCGACTCCATTTGATCCAAATACCCCAGGAGTAGAAATTCATGCGACTGCAATACAAAATTTGATAGATAATAAATATTTAGTGAGATGGGAAGTTGGAGAACATACAATATTAATATTAATTTTTGGATTGTTAATAACAATGTCTTTATCTATGAAAAAAGCTAACTTTAAAACTACAAATTTTATGGCACTGGGTATAATAACAGGTTATATTGCAATGGCGCAAATTTTATTTAATAATGGTATTTGGATAGAGATTTTTTATCCAACAATGAGTTATATTACAATATATTTGTCATTATTAATATTAAATTATGTAAATGAAGAGTTGGAGAAAAAGAGAGTGAAAAATGCTTTTAGACATTATACACCTCCAGCACTAATAGATGAACTGTTAAAAAATCCTGACAAATTAAAACTCGGTGGAGAAAGAAAAATTTTGACAGCTTTTTTTTCGGACATACAAGGATTTACAAGTATATCTGAAGGAATGGGACCAGAAGAACTTGTTGAATTTTTAAATGAATATTTATCTTATATGACAGATATAATATTAAATGATAATGGAATGGTTGATAAATATGAAGGCGATGCTATTATGGCAGTGTTTGGAGCACCAGTATACATAGAAGATCATGCGTTAAGAGCGTGTTATGCAGCTTTAGAATATCAAAAGAAATTAGATGAATTAAGAGAAAAATGGTCTGGAAGAGGATTACCACCTATTTATGCTAGAATAGGAATAAATACAGGAGAAATGATTGTTGGGAATATGGGGTCTCAAGATAGATTTGATTATACAGTTATAGGAGATAATGTAAATTTAGCTTCAAGATTAGAAGGGGCTAATAAACAATATGGAACTTATATAATGATTAGTTCAGATACTTATAGAGAAGTAAAAGATTATGTAGAAGTAAGAGAGTTGGATATAATTAGAGTAAAAGGTAAAAATAAGCCAGTAGATGTGTATGAATTAATTTGTAAAAAAGGAGAATTAACAGAGCAAAAAAAAGGAGTTTTGAAATATTTTTTAAAAGGATTAGTTTATTATAGAGCACAAGAATGGGAAGAGGCGATAAATTCATTTGAAAAAGTATTAGAAATTGATAAAAATGATTCTCCAGCAAAAGTATATATAAAAAGATGTGAGATTTTTCAAAAAAATTCACCTGAAGAAAATTGGGATGGGGTTTATACTTTTACCACAAAATAAATTTATAATAAATAAAAGAGGGAGGAATTAAGATGAAAAGAATACTAATGATTTTACTAGGGCTAATGCTTGTAGTTAATATGGGTGTTTTTGCACAAGGAGATGATTTAGAATCATTGTTACAAGAAGATGATACATCATTAGAGCAACAATTATTGGGAACTGCTGAGAAAAAAAGTGGAGATTTAATGGGTGGTAGTGTAAAAGATATAATAGGACAGGCTGTACTACAATATCCAAATGAAAAAGTATGGAAACAAGTGTATAAAGGGATGGGAGTTAAAGAAGGAACAACAGTAGTTACTATGGAAAATTCAGAGGCTAAAATTGAGTTAGAAAATGGAGCAATTATTGATTTAAGACCAAAGACACAAGCTATATTTAATACTTTAAGAGAAGACCCAGAGAAAAAAGAGATGACAGAAACAGGTATTCAACTTTTTGTAGGAAAAATATATTCAAATGTAAAAAAACTTGTAAAAACAGGTTCGAAATATGAAGTAAAAACAGGGTCAGCAACTGCGGGAGTGAGAGGTACAAAATTTACAGTTGCAGTAAATGAAACAGGAGATACAGAAATTACAACTTATGAAGGAACTGTTGCAGTAACAACAGTACAATCGCCAGAACCAGTTTTTGTAATGGCAGGAGAAAAAATAAAAGCATTAAAAGGTGGGAAAGTAAATCCAAAAGAAAAACATAATGAATTACCACCAAAATCATTAGAAAAACCAGTAAAAGAGAAGAAAAAAGCAGAAAAAAAAGCTAAAGTAGAAGAAAAGAAACCAACTGAAAAAGGAAATGCTGGAGTTACAATGGAAGCAGGTTCTAACGTTGTAAATGGTAAAAGTTATGGAACGTTGGAGATAAAACCTGATTTTGCACATATATTTGGAACGCCAATTGGATTAGGTTTAAAAATAATGGTGTTGCAAGGAGATGAAAATGGTAAAAATGTAACTAAATATGGTCCAAATGCTTCTGATAAATGGTATGATTCAGTATCTTTAAGATGGGCAGAATACGATAGTAAAACATTTGGCATAAGATATGGAGAATTATCTGGAGTAAGTTATGGTCAAGGATTGTTAATGAGTGGATATTCTACTTTTGGAATAAAAACAAGAGTGACTTTACCAAAAAATGGATTTAAAGCTATGGTTCCATTGAAAGAAGCTTCAGATTCTAAATTGGATACAGTTTATGCAGTAAGATTAGAGAGCAAAGTTATGGATAAATCGCCATTAACATTGGGGATTACAGCTATAACAGATACAGATGTAGCTGATGATAGTAAATTAAATAAAACAGCTGTTGGTTTAGATGCTTCATATCCTGTTTCAAAATACTTAATACCATATGCAGAATTTGCTAAACTTATGGATTTTGGACAAGGAATGGGAGCAGGATTTAGAGGTGGAAGTAAATTTTTCAATTATAAATTAGAATATAGAAATATAGGTAAGGAATTTACACCTGTGTTATATGATTATTATTATAACAAAAACAAAGATACATATGATTTGAGCAAGGTAGAGGCTTATTCAGGATATTTACTACAAGTTGGATCAAATATATTTGATATATTAACTATGGGAATAAAATATGAGGATTACGGAGACAATAGTAAAGTATTAACAGGAACAGCACTATTTTCTAAGTTGAAATTTTTACCAGGTATGTGGTCGAGATTACAGGCTGGATTTAATTACATGCAAAAAGGTGTAGATTTTAATGACTTCAGTTGGGAAGATAAAGAAAAAGCTGTGATTAATGGATATATTGTTTATCCTGCAAGTGGAAGTGTAGATGTTAGAATAGAGTATAATAAAGAAGCAGGAGAAGAAGCATATCAAACATTTAGAACAATTATTAGATTTTAACATATAAAAAAATATAAAAAGCAGGAAATATATTAATTTCCTGCTTTTTTAATATATTAAAAAAGTATAAACTTATTTAGCCCGACTTCACTGAGAATTAGCTAAAAACAATTTAAATAACTCTTAAAATATGGTATAATTAAACTAATTAATATTTGAATGATATAGTGTAAAATTTTACAATTATTTTACATTATATTATACTAATGGTAGTCTAATAATTTTTTAAAGTTCACTATTAATATATTCTAAAAAAAAATAATTTCTTTGATAAATTGTATGTATCTGATATACTAATTATAAAGTATGTTATAATTAGTATATTGATAAATTTTTATATTTTAATATTAAAGTATAAATTTATTCAGAAAACAAGATACGCTATTTTTTTAAGTAATTAAAAAACAAAAGGGGGAATAGAAAATGCATATTATAGTAAAAAATTTTCTAGAGTTGGGAAGAGATGTGTTATATAGTAATATTAAAAGAAATTTTGAAAAAGGGAAAAAGCTTGTATTAGATTTTAGAGGAATAGATGAAATCGATGAGGAGTTTTTAGGTGAAACATTAGGCAGAGTTATAGAAGAGCATAATTTTCAAGCTATATCTACTCAGATAAACTTTATTAATGTGAATAATGATATAAAAAAATCTATAAAAAAATTAATTTAGGAACGGCTTAAAAATAACCTTATTATTTTGTTATAAAACACGCAATGCTTCAAGCGTTTTTATGACAAAATATAAAAACCTTATTTTTTAATATTTCTTAGTTTTTTATTGATTTTATACTTTTGTTTTGATATAATAGACAAAAGTAATTAAAAAATGGACAAAGAGAGGTAATTGATGATGAAAATAGAAAAAGTTGGTATAGTTGGATTAGGAACGGTTGGAACAGGAACATTAAAAATATTAATTAATGAAAGAGAAAAAATTCATCAAAAAACAGGTGTGTGGATAGATGTAAAAAAAGCCTGCGATTTAAATATAGAAAGAGAATTTGATTTTGATGTAGATAGATCAATTTTTACTAATAATTATAATGAGTTGATAGAAGATGATGAGATTTCTATTATTGTAGAATTAATAGGTGGATACACAATAGCAAAAGATATAATAATAAAAGCTTTAAAAGCTGGTAAAAATGTTGTAACAGCAAACAAAGCTTTAATAGCTAAATATAGTAAAGAGCTATTTGCTATAGCAAATAGTAATGGAACAAAAATTTATTATGAAGCAAGTGTAGGTGGAGGAATTCCAATAATTACACCTTTACAAGAATCATTAGCAGGAAATAATATTTTAAGTATAAAAGGGATAATAAATGGAACTGCAAATTATATATTAACAGAAATGACAGAAAAAAATATTGAATTTGAAAAAGTATTGAAAAAAGCACAAGAATTAGGATATGCAGAAGCAGATCCTACTTTCGATATAGAGGGAATAGATACAGCACACAAAATAACTATATTAGCATCATTAGCTTATGGCGGATATGTTGATTTTGAAAAAGTAGGAGTAAAAGGGATTACAAGCATTACTGGAGAAGATATAAAATTTGCGAATGACCTTGGATATAATATAAAATTACTTGCTACAGCAAAAAAATATGAAGATGAAGAGATTGAAGTTAGAGTTCAACCAACTTTGATTTCACAAAAAGAGATATTGTCAAATGTAAATGATGTATATAATGCAATAGAAGTAATTGGAGATTATGTAGGGAAAACAATGTTTTATGGAAAAGGGGCAGGAATGGAACCCACAGGAAGTGCTGTTGTAGCAGATGTAATAAAACTTGCTACAGAAGATCTGGCGAATAATATTCCAAAAGGAAACTATTATTACAATATAAATAAAGAGCTTTCTTTAAGAGCATTAGAAAAAAGTATATCAAAATATTATATAAGATTAAATGTTAAAGATGAAATTGGAACATTAGCATTTGTAACAAATAAATTTAAAGATAATAATATAAGTATAGAATCTATGATTCAGACATGTAAAAGTTTTGATGATAATAAATTTGTATCTTTGATTTTTATTACTCACGATGTATTAGAGGCTGATTTGAAAAAATCTTTAGATGAAATATATATAAGCGAAAATGTAAATGTAGAAAAATCTATTTTATTAAAAATAGATGAATAAGAATTTTTAGAAATGGTTTGAAAATATGCTGTTTTTTTAAATGTTTTTTAGGAATCAATCTGTTAGCGAATATTTCAAAATAGGGGGGCGTTAATAGTTATGACAAAAGATAGTTTAAGCTTAGGAGAAGGGAATACACCGCTAATAAAAGCTATTAGATTAAATTTATATTTTTTAGAAAATTTTAATGTTTATTTTAAAAATGAACTATTAAATCCTAATGGAAATATAGAAGATAGAGGAGTATATAATTATCTAAAAGATTATATAGATAAAGGAAAAGAAGGGGTAATTGTATATAGTACAGGAGAAGCGGCTGCTTCAGTTGCTTCATATGCTTCTAGAATGGGATTAAAATCGTTTATTTTTGTTGCGAAAGAGCAATATAAAGAAAAAAGATATAAAAAAGCATTAAAATTTGATACTAAAATATTTGTAATAGATGAAGAGGAAAAAGAAATTATAAAAAATATATATAAATTAACTGAGAATTATCCATATTTATCTATAATTCCATTAGAAAATAAGATTTTTATGGATGGGATAAAAACTATTATAAAAGAAATTGAAGATAAAATAAAAAAAATAGATTATATTATTGTAAAAAAAGCTGAAGTAAACAGTGGAAGATTTAGATTTTATAAAGAGATATTCTCTTCGGAAGATATAAAAGTGTTAGGAGTATCAACTGAAGAAAGTGGCAGTGATATTATAACAGTAGATGAATATGATGTTATAGAAGCGTTAAATACTAATAGAAAACAGGAAGGTATTGTAGAAGAGGAAGCTGCGATATTAACAGCAGGTGTTATGAAATGTGCAGAAGAAAATGTTTTTAAATCAGGAGATAATATAGTGTGTTTAGTTGATGAAAGAGAAAATATAGAAGAGTTGGAAGAGTATGAAAAGCAAAATATTTATATGCTAAAAAATGGAATTGAAGAAATAAAATTTAAAATGGGATTAAAAAACATTCTTTAAAAGAAGAGAATATAAATTTAGGAACGTTTAAAAAATAATGCTTTCATATTTTGTTATTTTTAAGCCATTCCTTATTCAGAAAATAAAGAGGTGTGATATGGAAAAAATAATTGAAATTTTAAAAGAGGATTCAAGAGTAACAGTAAAAGATATTGCAGTAATGTTAGGAATGACAGAAGAAGATGTGAAAACGGAGATAAAAAGACTTGAAAAAAATGGGATAATTTTGAAATATACTACTATAATAAACGAGGAAAAATGGGAAACAGATAAAGTAAAAGCTTTTATAGAAGTTAAAGTTACACCTGAAAGAGAAAGAGGTTTTGATGCAATTGCAGAAAGAATATATAAATTTCCTCAAGTAACTTCTTTATATTTAATGTCAGGAGGATTTGATTTTTTGATTGCTGTAGAAGGAGATTCATTAAAAGATGTAGCTCTTTTTGTTTCTGAAAAATTATCAAGTTTGGATTATGTAAATAGCACAGCAACTCATTTTTTATTAAAAAAATATAAAGAAAATGGTATAAGTATGATTGCTGAAAAAAAAGATGATAATAGAATTGCGGTGATGCCATAATGATAAATAAAATATCAAATAGATTAAAAGAGATTAAACCTTCTGGAATAAGGAAATTTTTTGATTTAGTACAAGCTAAAAAGGATGTAATTTCATTAGGTGTTGGAGAACCTGATTTTACTACTCCATGGGGAATAATAGAATCAGCTTTTTATAACATGGGAAAAGGTAAAACTCATTATACATCTAATAATGGATTGTTAGAATTAAGACTTGAGATTAAAAATTATTTAAAAAAATATAATTTAGATTATGACGAAGATGAAATAATAGTTACAGTAGGTGGAAGCGAAGGAATAGATTTGGCATTGAGAGGATTAATTAATCCAGGAGATGAAATAATAGTACCTGAGCCAATATATGTTCCATATAAGCCATTGTCAATGTTGAATGAAGCAAAGGCAGTAACTATAGATACTTCAAAAACAAATTTCAGATTAACTGCAAAAAGTTTAGAGGAAAAAATAACTTCTAAAACTAAAGCATTAATATTATGTTATCCAAATAATCCAACAGGGATTATCTTAGATAAAGAAGAGGTTGAAGAGATTGCAAAAGTAATAAAAAAACATAAAATTTGGGTAATTAGTGATGAAATATATTCTGAATTAAATTATGGAAAAGAACATTTTTCTATAGCTTCAATTGAAGGGATGAAAGATTATGTTATTTATTTAAATGGTTTTTCTAAAGCATTTGCTATGACAGGGTGGAGAATAGGGTTTTTAGCTGCTAAAAAAGAGTTAATAAATGAATTAATAAAAATACATCAATATGCAATAATGTGTGCTCCTGTTATGTCTCAATATGGAGCCATAGAAGCATTAAAAAATAGTTTTCCAGAAGTGGAAAAAATGAAAAATTCTTATGATAGAAGAAGAAGATTAATGTTAAATGGTTTTAGAGAGATTGGACTTGATGTAATAGAGCCTGAAGGGGCCTTATATATTTTTCCAAGTTTAGAAAAATTAGGGATAAAAGGTGAAGAGTTTGCAATTAGATTGCTTGAAGAAAAAGGAGTAGCTGTTGTGCCGGGGACAGCATTTGGAGAAGGATTTGAATATAATATAAGATGTTGTTATGCAACGGACATTGAAGATATAAAAGAAGCAATTAAAAGAATAAAAGAATTTGTAGATGAATTATAAGGGCAAACAGTTGTTAGCCTTTATAGGGAATATAACTTTAATTTTTAGAAAGGAAGAATAAAACAGATGGGCATAATTGTACAAAAATATGGTGGGACTTCTGTAGCAAATACAGAAAGAATAAGAGAAGTTGCAAAGAGGGTATTAGAAACTAAAAAAAATGGGAATGATGTTGTAGTAGTATTATCAGCACCAGCAGGAACAACAGATAAATTAATAAAAATGGCAGAAGAAATTTCTCCAAATCCTCACGTAAGAGAAATGGATATGCTTTTATCTACAGGAGAGCAAATATCTATTGCATTATTAGCAATGGCTATTTATGAAATGGGATATAAAGCAATATCTTTTAATGCAACACAAGTTGGGATAAAAACAGATAAAGCCCATACAAAAGCTAAGATTCAATCTATTAATTCTAAAAAAATATTAGAAGAGTTAAAAGAAGATAAAGTAGTAATTATAGCAGGATTTCAAGGTGTTACAGAAAATATGGATATTACTACACTGGGAAGAGGTGGCTCTGATACAACTGGTGTGGCTTTAGGAATAGCTCTAAAAGCTGATGAAGTTGAAATATATACAGATGTTGACGGAGTATATACAGCTGATCCAAGGATAGTGAAAGATGCTAAAAAAATAAATTGTATATCATATGAAGAGATGTTAGAACTTGCTGGCTCAGGAGCAAAAGTTTTACATCTAAGGTCAGTTGAGCTTGCAGCTAAATATGGTATGAAAATACATTTGAGATCAAGTTTTTTACCAGAATTAGGAACAATAGTAAAGGAGGAAGGGGAAAACATGGAAAAGGCAGTAGTTAGAGGGATAGGACATTCTAAAAATGAAGCAAAAATTACAATAGTAGGAGTTCCTGATAAACCTGGAATTGCAGCTAAAATATTTGGAAGAATAGCTACTGAAAATGTTAATGTTGATATTATTATACAAAATTTAGGTGGGGATGGAAGAAATGATATTTCGTTTACATTACCTTATACGGATTTAAAAAGAGCATTAGAAGTTTCTGAAGAATTAAAAAATGAATTATCTGCTGAAAAAGTTATTTATGATGAAAAAATAGGCAAAATAGCAGTTGTTGGAGTTGGAATGAAAAGTCATCCAGGTGTGGCAGCTACAATGTTTAAAGCTTTGGCAGAAGCAGAAATTAATATAGATATGATATCTACATCTGAAATAAAAATAGCCTGTGTAATAAAAGATGAAGATTTGGTAAAGGCAGTAGAAGTTCTTCATAATACATTTAAACTTGATAATGGAGGTATAAAAATTGAAGAGTTATAGAGTTGGAATAGTAGGAGCAACTGGAGCAGTTGGACAAGAGATGTTAAATGTACTTGGAAATAGAAATTTTCCAGTGAAAGAATTAAGATTATTTGCATCTGCAAGATCAGCTGGAAAAAAAATAAAATTTAAAGGAAAAGATATAGTTGTTGAAGAATTAACAAAAGAATTTTATAAAGGGTTAGATATAGCACTATTTTCTGCTGGTGGTAATATTTCAAAAGAATTTGCACCAATTGCAGCACAAAATGGAGTTGTTGTAATTGATAATAGTAGTGCTTTTAGAATGGATGATAATGTGCCATTAGTTGTGCCGGAAGTTAATCCAGAAGATATAAAAAAACATAAAGGGATAATAGCAAATCCAAATTGTTCTACAATTCAGATGTGTGTGGCACTTTGGCCAATACATAAAGAGTTTGGAATAAAAAGATTATTGGTTTCTACATATCAAGCAGCTTCAGGAGCAGGAGCAAAAGGGATGCAAGAACTATTAGATCAGACAAAAGCATTTGTAGAAGGAAAAGAGATTCCTATAGATAAATTTGTACATCAACTATTATTTAATGTAATACCTCATATAGATGAATTTACGGATAATGGATTTACAAAAGAAGAATTAAAAATGATAAATGAAACAAGAAAAATATTTCATGATAATGAAATAAAAATTTCTGCTACAACAGTTAGAGTTCCAGTTTTGAGAGCTCATTCTGAATCTATAAATTTAGAATTAGAAAAAAAATCTACATCAAAAGAAATTAGAGAACTATTAAGAGAATCTGAAGGAGTAAAAGTAATAGATAATCCTAAAAATAATGAATATCCAATGCCAATTGATGCAGCAGGTACATATGCCACATATGTTGGTAGAATAAGAGATGATGAAGTATTTGAAAATGGAATATCACTTTGGGTAGTTGCAGATCAAATATTAAAAGGTGCAGCATTAAATGCAGTACAGATAGCAGAACTTCTTTAGAATTGAGATAAAACGTCAGGGTTGAAAAAAATCCGGTAAAATGGTATAATAAGTCTATAAAATCATACAATAACTAATGGTAAGGTGAGTACTTTGAATAAAAAAAGAGAATTTTATATTGTGGATAAAAAAATATTGTCAACTTCTATACAAAAAGTTATAGAGGTAAATGAACTTATTCAAAGAGAGAATATTTCTAAATATGAAGCAATAAAACGTATTGGAATAAGTAGAAGTACATATTATAAATATAAAGATTATATAAAACCATTTTTCGAGGAAAATACAGATTCTGTTTTTAATCTATATCTTTCTTTAACAGATCATCCAGGGGTACTTTCTATGGTTTTAGATCTTATTGCAAAATATGATACTAATATTTTAACTGTAATACAAAATATACCAATAGATAATATTGCACATGCTACTTTGTCTATTCAAACAAAAAAAGAGAGTATGAAAAATATAGAAAAAATGTTGGAAGGAATAAGAGGAGTTAACGGAGTAAAAGATATAAGAATAATTGGGAATAGTTGAAAAGGTGGTGAAGAACTTTGGTTAGATTTACAGATACAACATTAAGAGATGCACATCAGTCACTTTGGGCGACTAGATTAAAAACTGATGAAATGCTTCCAATATTAAAAGAATTAGATGAGGCTGGATTTTATTCTTTAGAAGTATGGGGAGGAGCAACATTTGATGTATCTTTAAGATATTTAAATGAAGACCCTTGGGAAAGACTAAGAAGGATAAAAAGTGAAGTTAAGAATACTCCACTTCAAATGTTAGTTAGAGGGCAAAATCTTGTTGGATATAAACATTATTCTGATGATGTAGTAGACAGTTTCATAGGAAAAGCAGTAGATAATGGGATTGATATAATAAGAACATTTGATGCTTTAAATGATTTGAGGAATTTAGAAAAAGTTATATCTGCAGGAAAAAGAGAAGGAGCACATGTACAGGGTGCTATTGTGTATACAATAAGTCCTATTCATAAAATGGAATATAATATAGAATTAGCTAAAAGGTTAGCTGATATGGGAGTTAATTCTTTAGCTATAAAAGATATGGCTGGGTTACTTACTCCTTATGATGCATTTCATTTAGTAAAAAAATTAAAAGAAGAAACAGGACTTATGATACAACTGCATAGTCATTATACAAGTGGAATGGCTGCAATGACATATTTAAAAGGTATAGAAGCAGGAGCGGATATTGTAGATACAGCAGTAGCATCTATGGCACTTCATACTTCACAGCCAGCAGCAGAAACAATGGTTGCAGTACTAAAAAATACAAAGTATGACACAGGAATGGATATAAAAAAATTATCTATTGTGTCTGAATATTTCGAGACATTAGCAGAAGAAAAAGCATATAATAGACCAAAACAAGGACTTATAGATATAAAAGTTTTATCTCATCAAGTACCTGGTGGAATGATATCTAATCTATTATCTCAACTTGATCAACAAGGAGCGGGAGATAGAATAGATGATGTATTGGCGGAACTGCCAAGAGTTAGAAAAGATTTAGGATATCCACCACTTGTTACACCTACAAGTCAATTTGTAGGAACACAAGCTGTTTTAAATGTATTGCTTGGAGAAAGATATAAGATAGTTCCAGAAGAAGTAAAAAATTATATAAAAGGATATTATGGAACTGCACCTGGCGAAATAAATCCTTTATTAAAGAAAAAAATAATAAAAAATGAAGGAATTATAAATGTTAGACCAGCGGATTTATTAGAACCAGCAATGGAAAAAGCAAAAGAAGAATTGCCAAAAGAGTTAGTTACACAAGAAGAAGATTATTTAAGTTATGCTATGTTTCCACAAATTACATTAAAATATCTTACTTTGAAACATGATCCTACAGCTGGCGATCTTATAATGGGAGGAGACGAAGATATGAGAATAAATATAGAGATATTAAAGCAATTAGCTGAATCTTTAGAAGAAAATAGTGTTGGAGAATTAGTACTGGAAACTAAAACTGGAAAAGTAGTATTAAAAAGAAATACAAAATCACCAGTACAAACTGTAGCTACACAACAACAAGTAATTCAAGAACCAGTTGCAGTAGCAGTAGAAGAAGCAACACCAGTACAAACTCAAGAATCTATTGATGAGGATAAATATACAAAAGTATTATCACCAATGGTAGGAACTTTTTATGCTTCACCTGCTCCTGATGTAGATCCTTTTGTAAAAGAGGGAGATATTGTAAAAAAAGGAGATACATTAGCAATTGTGGAAGCTATGAAATTAATGAATGAAGTGAAATCTGAAGTATCAGGAAAAGTAGTTAAAATATTAGCAGAGAATAGTAAACCAGTAAGACAAGGCGATGTATTAATGTTAATAGAGGAATAGATTTAAGCTGAAAAAGAATTAATAGAATAGGGCGTTTATTGAACGCCCTATTATCAACAGATAAATTAATTAATAAATTAGAATTTAGAATATTTTTTTTAGGGGAAATAAGTATCGAGTATTATTAAGGTTTAGGAGGATGATAAAATGGCTAGAGGAATGGGAATACCAGAACAACAAGGATTATATTCACCACAAATGGAAAAAGATAACTGTGGTGTAGGATTTGTGGCACATATAAAAGGGAAAAAAAGCCATGAAATAGTAGAAAAAGGTATAGAAGTATTAGTAAAATTAACACATAGGGGAGCTGTTGGAGCTGATCCTGAAACTGGTGATGGAGCAGGGCTTTTAATTCAAATGCCAGATAAGTTTTTTAGAAGTGAAATAGAAAATCTTCCAAAAGAGGGAGAATATGGTGTAGGATTTATATTTTTACCAGTAAAATATGATGAACAATTAATTGCAGAAGGTATTATAGAGAAAGTAATAGAAGATGAAGGGCAAGAGATTATCTCATGGCGTAATGTACCGGTCGAGTCAGATAAGATAGGTGTAACAGCAGCAAGTACAATGCCTGGAATAAAACAGCTATTTATAAAAAAATCAGAAGATGTAGAAAATTTTGAATTAAAACTTTATATTATAAGAAAAAAAATAGAAAAAGCTATAATGGAATCTAATATAAAAAATAAAGATTATTTTTATATTCCTTCTATGTCAAGTAGAGTGATTGTGTATAAGGGACTTTTATTAGCAGGACAAATAAAAGCTTTTTATCCTGAATTAGGGGATGAAAAAGTAACATCTTCTTTGGCATTAGTTCATCAAAGATATAGTACAAATACATTTCCATCTTGGGATTTGTCGCAACCATTTAGATATTTAGCTCATAATGGAGAGATAAATACAATAAAAGGAAATGCTAATTGGATGAGTGCTAGAGAGCCTGAACTTTATAATGAAATTTTAGGAGATAATATAAAAGAATTATACCCTATATGTAATTTAGAACATAGTGATTCTGCTAATTTGGATCATGCTTTTGAATTACTTATAGCTTCTGGAAAATCAATTGTAGAAGCAGCTACATTGCTTGTACCTGCAGCTTGGGAAAATGATGTAGAATTACCACAAAATGTAAAAGATTATTATGAATATAATTCTGGATTGGTAGAGCCTTGGGATGGACCAGCTGCAATAGCATTTACAGATGGAAAACAAATTGGAGCTACTCTTGATAGGAATGGTTTAAGACCAGCAAGATATATAGTTACAAAAGATGATTTAGTAATAATGGCTTCAGAAGTTGGAGTTTTGGAAATAGATCCTAAAAATATAAAACAAAATGGAAGATTAATGCCAGGAAAAATGTTTTTAGTTGATATGGAAGAGGGAAGAATAGTTTCTGATGAAGAATTAAAAGACAGTATTGCAAAAAATGAATCATATGGAGAATGGCTAAAAAATAATAAAAAAAATATAAGTGAATTAAGCGAAGCAGCAGCAAGACATGAAAATGATTATGAAACAATTGTAGCAAGAATGAAAGCTTTTGGATATACAAGAGAAGATTTAAAAGAGATAATAGTTCCTATGGCTAAAAATGGGAAAGAACCAATTGGTTCTATGGGAAATGATGCTTCATTAGCTGTTTTATCTGATAAATCTAAATTATTATTTAATTATTTTAAACAACTTTTTGCACAAGTAACTAATCCTCCAATAGATCCTATTAGAGAAAAAGTGGTTATGTCATTAACTACAAATATAGGTGTAAAAGGAAATATATTAGAAGAAACAGAAGAAAAAGCAAAGTTAATTACTTTGGAATCGCCAATATTAACAGATAAAGAATTAGATAAAATCGTTCATTTGAAAGATGAAAATTTTAAAACAAAAGTGATTCCTGCACTTTTTAATATTTCAGAAGAAGATGGATTAGAAAAAGGGTTAGAATTATTATTTGCTGAAGCTGAAAAAAGTATAGATGAAGGATATAATATTTTAGTTATAAGCGATAGAAAAGTTGATGACTTTAATGCTCCAATTCCATCACTACTTGCAACAGCAGGATTACATCACTATTTAATTAAAAAAAGAAAAAGAAATGGTGTAGATATAATTGTGGAAACAGGAGAAGCTAGAGAAGTTATGCATTTTGCATTATTAATAGGATATGGTGCATTAGCAGTAAATCCATATATAGCTTATGAAGCAATAGATTATATGATAGATACAAAACTTTATTTGACAGAAAATGCTAAAGCTAAAAAAGAAGCTAAATATATAAAAGCGGTAGATAAAGGATTATTAAAAATAATGTCTAAAATGGGAATATCAACTATACAAAGTTATAGGGGTGCTCAAATATTTGAAGCATTGGGGCTTTCAACTGAATTAGTAGATAAATATTTTACAGGAACTGTGTCAAGAATAGAAGGAATTGGATTAGATATAATTGAAAAAGAAACTTTAGAAAGACATAAAAAAGCATTTAATTCACTTAGAAAAAATGAATTTGATATTTTGGAAAATGATGGAGAATATCATTATAGAAAAAATGGAGAAAAGCATCTATTTGGTCCAGAAGCAGTGGCAAAATTGCAACATTCTACAAGACTAAATAACTATGATGAGTATAAAGAATATGCAAAATTAATAAATGACCAAAGTGAAAATTTAGCTACAATTAGAGGTCTTATTAAATTTAAAAAAAGAAATTCTATTTCAATAGATGAAGTAGAACCAGTTGAAAATATTATGAAAAGATTTGTAACAGGTGCAATGTCTTATGGTTCAATATCAAAAGAAGCACATGAAGCAATGGCTATAGCAATGAATGCAATTGGTGGAAAATCAAATTCTGGAGAAGGTGGAGAAGATCCAGAAAGATTTTTAGACAATAGAAGAAGCTCTATAAAACAGATAGCTTCTGGTAGATTTGGAGTTACAACTCATTATTTGGTGAATGCAGATGAACTTCAAATAAAAATGGCACAAGGTGCAAAACCTGGAGAAGGTGGACATCTTCCTGGTCATAAAGTAAGTGAAGAGATAGCAAAAGTAAGACATACATCACCTGGAATAGACCTTATTTCGCCACCGCCTCATCATGATATTTATTCAATTGAGGATTTGGCACAACTTATCTTTGACTTGAAAAATGTAAATCCTGATTCAAGAGTAAGTGTAAAACTTGTATCAGAAATAGGAATAGGAACAATTGCAGCTGGAGTTTCAAAAGCTCATGCTGATATGATATTAGTATCTGGTTATGATGGTGGAACAGGAGCAGCACCTCTTACATCAATGAAACATACAGGACTTCCTTGGGAACTTGGAGTATCAGAAACTCATCAAGTTTTATCAATGAATGATTTGAGAGGAAGAGTTAGATTGCAAGCTGATGGTCAAATGAAAACAGGAAGAGATATTGCAATAGCTACATTACTTGGAGCAGAAGAATATGGATTTGCAACAGGTGCGTTAGTAGTACTTGGATGTGTAATGATGAGAAGTTGTCATACTAATACTTGTCCAGTTGGAGTTGCTACTCAAAATCCTGAATTGAGAAAAAGATTTTTAGGAAAATCAGAATATTTAATAAACTACTTTACATTTGTAGCTAGAGAAGTTAGAGAAATTATGGCTGAATTAGGATTTAAATCAATAGATGAAATGGTTGGAAAAACAGAAGTATTAGAGTTAGATGAAGCTATAAAACATTGGAAATCAAAAGGGCTTGATTTAACAAAAATATTATATCAACCACAATTACCTAAAAAAATAGCAAAAAAATGTGTACAATCTCAAGATCATGGAATAGATAGTATAGCTGATAGGAGATTGATTGAATTAGCTAAACCAGCATTAGAAAATAGAGAAAAAGTTGAAATAAATGTAGATATTCATAATACAGATAGAACTTTTGGAACAATGTTAAGTGGAGCAGTTGCTAAAAAATATGGAGAATTTGGATTAGATGATGATACAATAAAAATTAACATAAAAGGATATGCAGGTCAAAGTTTTGGTACTTTTGGAATGAAAGGAATAACATTAAACCTTGAAGGACAAGCTAATGACTATATAGGAAAAGGGTTATTTGGTGCTAAAATAATAGTAAAAGCTCCTGAAACAGCAGATTTTGATACAGCTAAAAATATTATAGGTGGAAACACAATTCTTTATGGAGCAATAAAAGGAGAAGCTTATTTTAATGGAGTTGTAGGAGAGAGATTTTGTGTAAGAAATTCTGGAGTTACAGCAGTTGTAGAAGGAATAGGAGACCACGGTTGTGAATATATGACTGGTGGAAGAGTTGCAGTATTAGGTGGAACAGGTAAAAACTTTGGAGCTGGAATGAGTGGTGGAATAGCTTATGTATATGATATAACTGGAGAATTTGATAAAAAAGTTAATATGCTAGATGTAGAAATAGATAAAGTAGAAACTGAAAAAGAAAAAGAAGAATTGAAAACAATGATAGAAAATCATTTGAAATATACAAATAGTAATAGAGCAAAAGATATACTGCAAGATTGGGGTAATAATATAAATAAATTTGTAAAAGTAATTGCTCCAGGATATAAGAAACTTCTTGCAGAAGGGAAGGTGAAATAAATGGGTAAAGTTGGCGGATTTTTAGAGATATCAAGAGAAGAGTTTGCAAAAAGACCAGTGGAAGAAAGAGTAAAAGATTTTAAAGAATTATATAAACCATTTACAGAAAAGAATTTAGAAAAACAAGCTGCAAGATGTATGGATTGCGGAACACCATTTTGTCATTTTTCTTGTCCAGTAGGGAATTTATGTCCTGAATGGCAAGATATGGTAAATAAAGGAGAATGGGAAAAAGCATTAGAACTGTTACAAAGTACTAATAATTTTCCAGAATTTACAGGTAGAATTTGTCCAGCATTATGTGAAGGTGGATGTGTACTTGGAATAAATGACAAGCCAGTGACTACAAGAAATATAGAGTATGCAATTATAGAAAAAGGTTGGCAAGAAGGTTGGGTAAAACCAATATTGCCAAAAGTAAAAACAGGCAAAACAGTAGCTATAATAGGAAGTGGGCCTGCAGGACTTGCAGCGGCACAACAATTAACTAGACTAGGGCATACAGTAACAGTTTATGAAAGAGCAAGTAAAGCTGGTGGAATAATAACATATGGAATACCAGATTACAAAGTAGAAAAATGGGTTGTAGATAGAAGAATAAAACAGATGGAAGCTGAAGGTACTAAATTTATCTATAATACTAATGTTGGAGTTGATTTGCCAGTAGAAGAATTATTGAATAATTATGATGCTGTAGTTTTAGCTGGTGGGTCAAGATTAGCAAGAGATTTACCAGTTTACGGAAGAGAATTAAAAGGAATTCATTATGCAATGGATTATCTAACTCAACAAAATTATGTAAATGAAGGCAAAGAGATAGCAGAAAGTGATAGAATAACTGCAAAAGGAAAAAATGTATTAATAATTGGTGGAGGAGATACAGGAGCTGATTGTGTTGGGACAGCTATAAGACAAGGTGCAAAAAATGTATATCAAATAGAATTGTTAGACAAACCACCATTAGATAGACCACAAACTAATCCTTGGCCTAATTTTCCACAAGTGTTGAAAAATAATACAGCACATGAAGAAGCAAAGGTATGTTTAGGTGGAGAATGTAAAACAGATATAAGAGAGTGGAATATATTAACGAAAAGATTTAGTGGAGATGAAGCAGGTAATCTAAAAAAATATCATGCTGCAAGAGTAAAATGGGAAATAGATGAAAATGGAAAAAGAGTAATGAATGAAATTCCAAATAGCGAATTTGAATTAGATATAGAATTAGCAGTTTTGGCAATAGGTTTTGTACATCCTGAACATAAAGGATTAGTTGGAAATCTTGAATTAGAACTTGATGGTAGAGGGAATGTAAAATCTGATAAAAAATATATGACAAGCAAAGAAAAAGTATTTGCTGCTGGAGATATGAGAAGAGGACAATCTCTAATTGTATGGGCTATTTCAGAAGGTAGAAATGCTGCAGAAAATGTAGATAAATATTTAATGGGTGAATAATACTTAGGAACGGTTTAAAAAAATATAATAAATTTATTCTTAAATGTTATTTGGAAGAAAGCAGGAGAAGTTATGCTCCTGCTTTTCTATATGGTATTACAAATAAGAAAATAGAACTAAAATATAAATTAAATGTGATATATCAATTTCAAAATAATTATAATATTTCAACAGAAGATAAAATTCTTAGAAATATGTATAGAATAAGTAACTTTACCACTAATTTACAAGAAAGAAAAAGAATAATCAACTCTGTAAATAAAGAATTAAAATCAAAAATAACATATAATAATGGAAGTAGTATTTTTCGTAAAGTGATATAAATAGTCTCAAAAGCATCTGACAAATTTCATTCAATTTTAAATTTTCTATCTTTTTTAGATAAATCTGATAATATAAAAGAAAGAACTTTGAATAATATATATGTATTGAATGATATAAAAACATTAATACAGAATAATAAATTGGAAGAAAAAACAAAGAAATATTTAGAAGTTTTAAAATTCAGAGGAACAGTGTTGAAATATCCAATTATTTTTAAAGAAAAAATAAATAAAGAAAATAATAAAATTTTGTTTTCAAAATTTATAGCAAAAGGAATAGAAAGGGATTAAAAATTATAATTAAAAAAATCTTTGAAAAAATAAAAAGATATGATAAAATAGTCTAAATAATAGTTTTATAATAGCAAAAACTGGTTTTTTATAGTTTTTTAAATTCTTAAACAGGTCGTTTTATAAAATATAGTGAAAAATTAATGAAATTTTAGAAATTTTATTTTCCATAAGAAATAATAAACTTGATTTATAATAATTAATATATATTTGAAAATTTATATTAAAATATAGCTTAAATTTATAAAAAAATGAGGAGGGTTTATGAAAAAATTAAGCAAATTAATATTGTTAATAATTGTTATATTATTAACAACAGTTTCATGTGTAAACATTTCAAAAAAGTATTCAAAAAATATGAAGGAATATCACAGTAACTATTTTTATGTGGTTTATCCAAAAGATATAGTAGCATTTGAAGTAAATATACCTGTTATATCTACAATGTCATGTTTTCAAGTTAAAGGAATAAAAAAACAAACATATTTGCAAATTTTTATAGATAATAATAGATTTTCCAGTAAAAAAGATTTTAATAATTATATGAAAAAAATGTTTAAAAATATAAAATTGCATAAAAGAAAAATAAATGGAAATTTAGCATATGAATTTTCTATTAAAGATCAAAAAGAGATAAGAATGTATTTTAAAGGTAAAGAAATTGTTGGAATAATTAATTGTATGGATAAAAAATATATAAAAAAATTGGAAAATATTTTTTATAGTATTAATATGTATGATAAATATAGAAGTAAATCAAAAAAATATAAAAATAAATTCACAAAAAAAGAATTTTTAGAAATAATGGCAGATTTGAAAGAAAAATTGAAGCTACTTCATCCTAATTTATATAAATATAGGAGTGAAAAAAAGACAGAAGAGGATTATAAAAAAATAATAAAAAATATAAAAAGTAAAGAAATTTGGAAAAAGAGAGAGATAAAAGCCATTGTTGGAGAGTTTATGGCAGGAATAAAAGATGGACATACATCAATTTGGTTAGAAGCTTCAAATAGAAATCCATTGCCATTATTAGTAAAAGTTAGAAAAAATAGAGTGATTATCTATAATTATAATAAAAAAAAGGAGAAAATTAAAAATAATATTATAGGTAAAGAAATTATATCTATAAATAATATAAAAATAGGCACAATACTGGAACATATGAGAAAAATTGTTAGTGTAGATAAAGATGGAAGTGAAGCTGGATTTCTTATTGAGCAAAATTTTTCTGTATTATATTACTTAATATATGGAGAAAGTAAAGATGGATATAAAATTGAATATTTAGATAAAGATAATAAAATTAAAAATGTAATTTTAAAAAGTAGATATGTTTTTGATGATAATGAAGGAAAAAGAAATGGTGATTCAATAGAGATAAAGTATGTAAATAATGATTTAGCTATTTTAAAAACTTATAGATTTCCAACTAGAGAAGTTGGAATTAATGAATTTAAAGAAAAAACAACTAAATTTTTTAAAACATTAAAAAAGAAAAAAACAAAATATATAATAATAGATTTGAGAAAAAATACAGGTGGATTATTAGATTTAACAAAATATTTGTATAATTTTATAGATGGAAACAAAAAAAATCATTATAAAGGGAAAGTATATGTTTTAATTGGAAGAGAAACATTTTCAGCAGCAACTATATTTGCAGGAATAGTAAAATCTGGAAAAAATAGAGCTACAATAGTTGGAGTAAAAACAGGTGGAAGAGGAGATTGTTTTGGTAATCCTGTAGGATATGATATAAATAATAGTGGAATACCAGTTAGTATAGCTACTTTGGATATTTTAAAGGATATTCCATATTTTAAATATAAAGGAGTGGTAGAGCCAGATGTGGTAGTAGATATAGCTCCTATAAAAGAAGTTATGGGAGAAGATCAAGTTATGGAAAAAGTTATAAGTATAATTAATAAAGATAAAAAATAAAAAAATAAAAAGGAGAGAAAAAAATGAAAAAAATATTATTATTAGGGGTTTTAGTATTACTAACACAATTAGGATGTAGCTCAATGTCGGGTAAAAAAATAGTTGTTTTAAAAAATCCTGTAAAAAGTGAAAAAAGTATATATTTTAATTCAATTATGTATAAGAATTTTAATAATCTGGATATTACTCCTTTAGCAAGAGAAACACATGGGATTTCTGAAGAGTATAAATTTAATTCTGAAGATGAAAATGCTATAATTTCCTCTTTACAAGAAAGTTTAACAACTAATGGGATCTATTCTGTAAGTGAAAATAGAAGAGCAAGTGATTATGAAATTAAAATAGTTATTCCTAATTATATAGTAGCAGAAGGATATGGAGTTGCTGCAGAGATAATGTATATTTTGAAAGATAGAAAGAATAATAAAACGAAATTTTATGATAGATTTGCAGTATATGTAGAGTTACCTTCTCCAAGTTTAGGAAAAGATGAATTGAATAATGCAATTGTATATAAAATAATTAATGATATTAACTATCACCTTATGAATAAGAAAACTGAGATTAAAATAGGTGAAACTTCTGAAGTGAAGTATTATTTGCAAAATAATTTTAATAGTATAGTTAGTGCAGTTTCAAATTTTCCAAAAAGTATGAAAAAAGTTAAAGTAAATACATCTGGTAGTAATAGAACAAAAGCTGTATATACTTTAAATAATATTAAATGGAAAAAGATGGTTGTAAATTTAACTAAAATTTTTAAATTAAAATAATTAATGGTATAAAAACACTATTTTTAAGAGAGTTTTAAATTAGAAATAGTGTTTTTACTAATTTGTTTTAGCAATATAGAATATTTAAAAAATAAGTTTTTTATATTTTGTTATAAAAATGCTTGAAATATTGTATATTTTAAAACAAAATCGGAATGTTATTTTTAATCTGTTCCTATATATGAAATTATTTTGGGAATTTAGAAGAATATATTAAAAAATATGATAATAGGGAGGAGAAAGGTTTATGAAAACAATTTTGAAATTTGGGGGTATCTTATTTTTAACATTAATATCAACTTTTATTCTGTTTTTATTGATTATGACAATTTCTGAATTTAATCCAAAAGAAAAAACTAAATTAGAAGTTTATGGAACAGGAAAAAATATAATTGGGAAAAAATTTACTATTTTAACTTGGAATATTGGGTATTCTGCACTTGGAAAAGAGGCAGACTTTTTTATGGATGGTGGGAAACAATCAATAGGAGAGAGCAAAGAAGTAGTAGAAAAACATATAAAAAATATTACTAAAAATATAATTAAAGAAAAAAGTGATTTTATATTTTTGCAGGAGATAGATAAAAATTCAACAAGAAGTTATCATGTAAATGAATATAATTATGTGAAAGATAATTTAAAAAATTATACTACTACATTTGCTACAAATTATAAAACCCTTTGGGTGCCAATTCCATTATTTAAACCAATGGGAAAAGTTTTAAGTGGAATATCTCTGTTTTCTAAATATAAACCAGATTCATCAATTAGGTATAGTTTTCCTGGAAGTTACTCTTGGCCTACAAAATTATTTCAACTTGATAGATGTTTTATAGAAACAAGATATAAAATTGGAAATAAGAATTTAATAATGATAAATTTACATTTATCAGCTTTTGATAAAGGAGGATTCCTTAGGAAAAAACAGGTTAGTTATCTAAAAGAACATATTTTAGAGGAGTATAATAATGGAGATTTTATAGTAGTTGGTGGAGATTGGAATAGTATTTTTCCAAATACTAATTTAGATAAAATAAATATTACAACTGAAAAAGCAAATTGGAATCCAGTTAAGATTAATAAAGATTTTATGCCAAAAGATTGGAAATTTGTTGCAGATAATAATATTGCTACTTGTAGAGAAAACAATAAAATTTATAAAAGAGGAAGAAATCATCTGTATATAATTGATGGATTTTTACTTTCTCCTAATGTAAGCGTCGATAAAATTAATGGAATTGATTTAGATTTTCAAGATTCTGATCATAATCCTGTTTATATGGAATTTAGTTTGAAGATGTAAGAATAAATTTTTTTATGAGGTGTTTTATATGGTAGGGTATGGATATACATATTTTATACTTTTTATAGTAATTATAATCACAAATATAAATACTAGGGAAAGTAATAAGATTAATAGAATAATAAAAAAAATCAGAAGGAGGGATAAAAAAGTGGATAATCAAGTTATAAAATCTTTGATAGGTAAAAAGTGCATTATTTCAGGAGTATCTTTTGGAGGAGTAGGCGGAACTGTAATACAAGGGGAAATTATAGAAGTTATTGATAATTGGGTAAAAATAAAAGTAAATAAAAAGAAAACTGAATTAATTAATATAGAGTATATTACAAGGGTACAGATGATAAATAAACATAATAAATAAAGATGGATTATAGAATGTAATATTAGGAGATGGTTTTTATGATTTTAAAAATATATCTATTTATAGTTGGAATTTTTTTATATATTCCATATGTAAAAATTATAAGTAATATAACTGATAAACGAGAATTAATACACTTAATAACATTTTATAGTGTTATTTTATATATGTTTTATATTGGATTAAAGATAAAATTTTATATAGAAAATAATATGATATTAATAATAAGTAAATTTAAAACTATAATATCTTCTAGTGCTTTGATGTTACTATTTTTGGTGTTTGCAATTATAGATAAGACGATTATAGGAGTAGGTTTATTATGGGGAATTAATTTACTTATATTAGCAGATAAAAATTTTGTATTTTTCAGGTTAAATAAAGATGAATTTGATAGATTAAATAAAAAAATTTATAGTGCTGAATTGGTGGAAAATATAGATGAGTCAAATAAAAAAATATATTTTAAGAATGGTATAGAGCAAGAGTATTTAGATGTTAAATTTATGGATAAAAGAAGAAAAAAGATTAAAGTTAAAAAATAGAAAAACGTTTGCAAAAAAGAGGAGGCGTAAATATGAATATAGAACATATAGCTATTTGGACTAATGATATTGAGAGGTTACGTAGTTTTTACATTAAATATTTTAATGCTAAGTCAAATAAAAAATATTATAATCCTAAAAAAAAGTTTGAATCTTATTTTTTAACATTTTCATCAGGAGCAAGACTTGAAATAATGCAAACAACAAATATTCAAGAAAAACCAAATGATATTAATATAAAATATACAGGATTAATTCATATGGCATTTTCAGTTGGAAGCGAAGATTTAGTGATTAAATTGACAGATAAATTAAGTAAAGATGGATATGAAGTTATTAGTGAGCCTAGGAAAACGGGAGATGGATATTTTGAAAGTTGTATTTTAGATCCTGATAAAAATGAAATAGAAATTACAGAATAAATTAGAAATTACATAAGACATTGTTAAATTTAGAACTAACAACTAATACATTTATAAATAGTTTATAAAAAAGCTAAAGAATGCAAGCGGGAAATATTTTTTTAAAACACAAAATTTCACTTGACAAAAAAAGTAAAATGCTTTAAACTAACATAATATATAATTAATTGAGAAAAATATATGTTATAGAATTATAAAAAACATAGGAGGTGAATTAGAAAATGAAATACGTAAGAGTAAATAAAATTATAAAAAGAATAATATTTATGTATTTAATTTCTAAAGCCTCAAGTGAAAAAATAATAATCTGATTAGGAATAACTATATTTATATAGTTACTAAGATTTTCAAAAAATTCATTAGAGCTTAATGTGGCAGTAGAGATTATATCTACTGTCTTTTTTTATACTTTTTTTTGAAAATAAGTGTATATATTTTATTTGTGTAAACTATAAATTTAACTCAAAAAAGAAAGGGGTGTCTAAAATGTAGCACTATTATTTGTAAAGGATCTAAATATATTGTATTGCAGGCAACTTGAATAGAAATAGAAATAAAAAATCAAATTGGCAAAGAGTAGATATTAGAAATAAAAATAAAAACAATGGAGTTGGTACACGATGAAAGGGATAAAATTAATATATAAATATACAAAAGGGAATAGGAAACTTTACATTTTATCAATAATTGCAGTAATTATGGCAACTGTAGTTTCTTTTTTATCACCTGTTATTATAAAGTTTACAATTGATTATATAATAGGTGATCAGTCTTTTGAAATTAATAATGTGATAAATAAATTTATTGGATTTTTTGGAGATAGAGATTTTTTATCAAAAAAAATATGGATAATGGGAATAATCATAATTGTTATAGCTGTAGCTGAAGGAGGTTTTAATTATTTAAAAGGAAAATGGTCAGCAATGGCTTCAGAAAATATTGCAAAGAATTTAAGAGAAAAACTTTATGAAAAGTTACAATATATGTATTTTGATTATTATACAAATGCAAAAACTGGAGATCTAGTGCAAAGATGTACTTCTGATGTTGAAACTGTAAAGACATTTTTTTCGATGCAGTTAGTAGAAGTTGGAAGAACTATATTTTTAGTAGTGGTTGCCTTATCTTTTATGCTTTCGTTAAGTATAAAAATGACATTAGCTGCAATGGTTCTTATACCTGCAATACTTATTTTTTCATTATACTTTCATATGAAAATACAGAAAGTATTTTTGGAAACAGATGAGGCTGAAGGAGAAATGTCTGCAGGATTACAAGAAAATCTTACAGGTGTGAGAGTTGTAAGAGCATTTGCAAGAGAAAAATATGAGATGGAGAGATTTGATGAAAAAAATTTAAATTTTAGAGATCTTGTATATAAACTCTTAAAAACTATAGCAATATTTGAGTCAAGAGTCGATTTTTTAAGTATAATACAGATAGGGATAGTTACAGTATATGGAACGTATCTTACTGTAAAGGGTGAAATATCGCTTGGAACTTTAGTGCTGTTTTTATCTTATGAAAGAATGCTTTTGTGGCCTATAAGAATGTTTGGAAGAATATTAGCAGATATGGGAAAAGCATTTGTATCTGCCGAAAGGATAGAAGAAATATTGAATGAAGATAGCGAACAAGGAGAAAAAGATGGAATAAAGCCTGAAATAAAGGGAAATATATCATTTGAAAATATATTTTTTGAGTATATAGAGGGAAAAGAGGTATTAAATAATATTTCATTAAATATAAAGAAAGGTCAGACTGTAGCTATATTAGGTGCAACAGGTTCAGGAAAAACTTCTCTTGTAAATTTATTAACAAAATTTTATGATTATAAAAGTGGTTCAATAAAAATAGATGATACTGAATTGAATAAAATAGATAAAAGATGGATAAGAGAAAATATAAGTATAGTTTTGCAAGAACCATTTATGTTTTCAAAATCAATAAAAGATAATTTATATCTTGCAAATAAACATACTAGCGAATATGAAATATATGATGCAGCAAAAATAGCGACTATACATGACGTTATAAATTCATTTTCAGAAGGATATGAAACAGTATTGGGTGAAAAGGGAGTAAATTTATCAGGAGGGCAAAAACAAAGGCTTTCTATAGCACGTGCACTTTTAAAGAAAAGTCCAATACTTATATTTGATGATTCTTTAAGTGCTGTTGATACAGAAACAGACAGAGAAATAAGAAAAGCTTTAAATGATAGGAAACACAAGGCTACAACAATAATAATTGCTCATAGAATGACGACTATTGCAGGAGCAGATGTTATAGTGGTTTTGGATAAAGGTAAAATAGTGCAACAAGGAACACATAAGGAATTAATTAATCAAAATGGTATTTATAAAAGGATTTGGAATATACAAAATGAATTGAAAGATGATATAAATGAAGAAAGTGTATTTGAAGAGGATGTAGAAAATGTCGAAGTTTCAATATAATAAAAAAATTGGGAAGTGATATAAATGACAGTATTAAATGAAGAAGAGTTTAATGAAAAAATAGATTTTGGAATATGGAAAAAAATTCTTGAATTTGCAAAACCTTATAGAAAACATATGATTTTATTGGCAGTTGTAATGATAATAGTGGGAGCACAAGATGTCGCTATACCTCTTATGACGAAATATGCAATAGATCATTTTATAAATGGAAAAACTACATCAGGACTATATTTTTATCTTGGTGTATATATTTTACTAGCTATATCTCAAGCTTTTCATGTACGGATGCTTATAGTACTTGCTGGAAAAATAGATTCAGGGACATGTTATCAGATAAGAAAAGCTGGTTTTAATAGGCTTCAAGAGCTGTCTTTTACATATTATGATAAAACGGCTGTGGGATGGATGATGGCAAGGCTTACTTCTGACGTTCAAAAGCTTGGAGATATGATAGCTTGGGGAATGGTTGATATAGTGTGGGGATTTACAGTTATGATAGGAATTGCAGGTGTAATGGTTGTCCTTAACTGGAAACTTGCAATATTTGCTCTTTCGGCAATTCCTGCACTTTTGTTTATAAGCAAATATTTTCAAAATAAAATACTTGGAAGCTACAGAGAAGTAAGAAAGTTAAATTCAAAAATAACAAGTTCATTTAATGAAGGGATAAGTGGAGCAAAAACTACAAAAGCTCTTGCGTGTGAGCCTAAGAATATAAATGAATTTAAAAATCAAACTGGAGAAATGTATTCTGCTTCTGTAAGGGCAGCAATTTTTTCATCGTTATATCTTCCTATAGTTATAAGTATTGGAAGTATTGGGACAGCACTTGTATTATGGAAAGGTGGGAATGCAGTATCAGCAGGAGCTATAACATTTGGGACTTTAACTGCTTTTTTAGCATATACAATACAATTTTTTGATCCATTACGTGAAATCGCAAGAGTTATTTCTGAATTTCAATCAGCACAAGCAGCAGCAGAAAGAGTGATTTCTCTTGTAAAAACAGAGCCTGATATAGTTGATAATGCAGAAGTAATAGAAAAATATGGTACCTCTAATAATCCTAAAAAAGAAAATTGGGAAGAGATAGAAGGAGAAATTGAATTTGAAAATGTATCTTTTGCTTATAAAAAAGGTGAACAGGTGTTAAAAAATTTCAATCTAAAAGTTAAAAAAGGAGAAAAAATTGCAATTGTAGGTGAAACAGGGTCAGGAAAATCTACCATAGTAAATCTTATATGTAGATTTTATGAGCCGAATGAAGGAAGAATAATTATTGATGGAAAAGATTATAAAGATAGATCTCTTGGATGGCTTCATTCAAGATTAGGATATGTTTTGCAGTCACCACATCTTTTTAGTGGGACAATAATGGAAAATATAAGATATGGGAAACTTGAAGCTAGCGATGAAGAGATTATAGAAGCTGCAAAACTTGCAAAAGCAGATGAATTTATAGAAAAGATGGAAAATGGATATAATACAGAAGTTGGAGAAGGTGGAAGCAGGTTATCTACAGGAGAAAAACAGCTTATATCTTTTGCAAGAGCAATTTTAGCAGATCCTAAAATATTTGTATTAGATGAAGCTACATCTTCAGTGGATACAGAAACAGAAAAGAAAATACAAGAAGCTACAGAAATGATACTTGAAAAACGGACAAGTTTTATAATTGCACATAGGTTATCAACTATAAAAAATGCAGATAGAATATTGGTAATAGACAATGGAAAAATGATAGAGGAAGGTTCACATCATGAGCTTATATTAAAAAAAGGACATTATTTTAAACTCTATTCAAATCAATTTATAGAAGAAAATGAAGTGCAATACTTGAGCAATTAGTAGATGAGAGCCTAGAAATAGGCTCTTGTTTTTTAAAAAACTTTTACACAACTTTTACATTAAATTTATATTTAATTTAAACATCTATGTTATAATCCTTACATAAACAAAAAGAACTAAAAAAACTAAGGAGGTAACAAGATGAAAAAGAGTTTAGTAGTAATAATGTTAGGAATATTTATTTCGGTAGTAGCAACAGCAGGTGTATTTGATTTCTTATTTAAAAAAGGTAATTCAAAAAAGAGAATAGAAGTTACGTTAAGAGGTTCTACAACAGTATTACCAATAGGTATGGCAGTAACAGAACAATTTTCTAAAGAGAATAAAAGGTCTAGAGTATCAGTAAGTGGTGGAGGATCTTCTACTGGAATAAAAGCTTTATTAGATGGAAGTGTTGATATTGCAGAGGCATCAAGAGCGATGAAATCTAAAGAATATGATATAGCAAAATCTAAAGGGATGAAAATAAAAGAGATAGTGGTAGCTTTTGATGGTATTGCAATAGTTGTAAATCCTTCAAACGGTGTTACTGCACTTACAAAAGAACAAGTAAAAAAAATATATAAAGGTGAGATAACTAACTGGAAAGAGGTTGGTGGACCTGATAAAGCAATAGTTGCAGTAGGAAGAGATACAGCATCTGGGACAAGAGAAGCTTTTGATCATTTAGTTATGGATAAAGAGGAACCTGCAACAGGAGTTTTAGAATTAGCTTCAAATAATGCAGTTTTAGATGATGTAGAAAATACAAAAGGTGGAATTGGATATATAGGGCTAGGTTATGTAAATCATCAAGTAAAAGCATTAACTATAAATGGAATAAAACCTACATTTGATACTGTAAAAAATAAAACGTATCCTGTATCTAGAAATCTTTACTGGTATACAACTGAGGATAAAATAAATAATGTAAATGGAGTTAAACAATTAATAGATTATTTGCTTGGAGAAAAAGGACAAGCTATAGTAAAATCTCAAGGATTTGTACCTGTAAAATAGTGAGTTTAAAAATTAAATAATTAATTTTTAAATATTTAGGAACGTTTAAAAAATAAGTTTCTTATATTTTGTTATAAAAACGCTTAAATCGTTGCGTATTTTAAAACAAAATGATAAGGTTATTTTTAAGCCGTTCCTTAGCTAGAAGATGATAATATCTTCTAGCTTTTTTTATATAAATCATTTTTTACATTAAATTTACATAAAATTAATATTAAATTAACAGATTTATGGTATGATGATATTATAAATTATAGTTTGTTATTTTAATATAATAGTAAAGTATAAATTTGTACAGAAAATATAGAAAGGGTGAAATAATGGGAAAAAAGAGAAAAATAATTAACAGTACCATGAGTAATGGAGTAAAATTAATTGCCATATTTAATATTGTGATAGTATTTATGATATTTTTATTTATATTTTTTAATAGTTTAGATTTTTTTATGAAATATCCAATAAATAAATTTTTATTTGGTGAAGAATGGAGAATTAAAATAGGTAACGATCTAAAAAGTATTTTTGGGATGTTACCACTTTTAAAAGGAAGTTTAATAGTAACTTTTATAGCAATTATAATAAGTGTACCGCTTAGTTTTATAACTACAATATATATTGCAGAATTTGCAGGGAAAAAAGAACGTGAAATTATGAAAATATTAATAGAAACAATGGCAGCAATTCCATCAGTTGTACTTGGATTTATAGGTTTGAAAATATTATCAACTCCTATAAAAGATATATTTAATCTAGATTCTGGAAAAACAGCTCTAACTGGTGGGATAATTTTAGCATTTATGGCAATGCCTACAATAATAAGTATATCTGATGATGCTTTAAAATCTTTAGATAAAAGTTATAAAGATGCTTCATTAGCTTTGGGAGCTACCAAATTACAAACTACATTTAAAGTACTTGTTCCAGCAGCATTTTCAGGAATATTTGCCTCAATGATGTTAGGTTTTGGGAGAGTGATTGGAGAGACAATGACAGTTTTAATGGTAACTGGAAATGCACCTATATTTAAAAGTAGCCCACTTACATCTGTTAGGACAATGACAGCCACTATAGCAGCAGAAATGGGAGAATCTGTAAATGGAAGTTTGCATCAGAAATCTCTATTTGCAATAGGATTAATATTGTTTATTTTGACATTTTTAGTTAATATAATTGCAGATCATTTTGTGGAAAAATCAAGAAAAAAGATGAGGGAGTAAGAATATGAATAAAAGAAAAGAGTTGGTTATAACTTGGGGAATAAAAATTATAGCTATAATGTCACTGTTACCAATATTTGGGATATTATTGTATTTAATAATAAAAGGATTGCCTGCGATAAATTGGAAATTTCTTACATCTATGCCTGAAAATAGTGGAAGAGCTGGAGGTATATTAGCACCTATAATTGGAACACTATGGTTGACTGTTGGGACTATAATAGTTTCAGTACCATTTGGAGTTTTAACAGCTATATTTTTAGTAGAATATTCAAAAGATAACTGGTTGAAAAGAACTATAAATTTGATGATAATAAATTTAGCAGGAATACCAAGTGTTGTATATGGATTATTTGGATTGTCACTGTTTGTTGTTTGGATGGGATTTGGAGTATCTATTATATCTGGTTCATTAACTTTAGGAATAATGTCTTTGCCAGTGATTATTACATCTACAAAAGAAGCTTTATTGGCTGTTCCAAATAATCTGAGAGAAGCCTCTTTAGCATTAGGAGCAACTAAATGGGAAACAGTTTGGAAGGTGGTATTGCCAGCATCGATGTATGGAATAGTTACAGGAGTTATTTTAAGTATAGGGAGAGCTGCAGGGGAAACAGCACCAATAATATTTACAGTTGCAACTGCTTATCAAAATTATTTACCAGAAACAGTGTTAGATAAAACAATGGCGTTGCCATTTCATCTATTTGTTATATCAACAGAGGTAAATAATATGCCTATGAAAAATATGTATGGGACTGCGTTTATACTTGTTTTTATTACTGTTGGATTTAATTTGGTTGGGACGTTTATTAGGAGTAGGTTTAAGAAATCTAGGTAGATTTAGGGAATGCCGATAAGATGAAATGGCAACAATAGGCTATGCCACAATATATTTTTATTTATGAATTATGATTTGTAGATGCGGAGATTTATTGTACTTTTAAGAAATAGATTAAATCGTTTTTTATATGACTAGAGGGATTTGGGTTTATGATGTCTTTATTCGCCATGGGGCGAACTTCTTTTTTCTTGATAAAAAAGAAGCAAAAAATCAAGTGCTAATGCTTCAAGTTATAATTTTCTAAATGAACTTGCCTACAACTGCCAAACTCGCTACGCTCAGACAGTGGCAGCTGCTTAACGGCAAATTCATTAAGAAAATTTATAACTTTACGCAAATGCACGGGGGATTCAAAAGAAGAGATTCAAAAAAAGAAAAGGCAAAAAGAAAGAAAAAAGAGTTTTATAGGGAGGAAAAATGAAAGAGGAAGAAAGATATAAAGATATACGAGTTGATATTAAAAATTTTAATTTTTACTATGGAGATTTTCAGGCTTTGCATAATATAAATATGGAAATTGAAAAAAATAAAGTTACAGCATTAATAGGACCTTCTGGATGTGGAAAATCTACATTTTTACGTTCTGTAAATAGGATGAATGATTTAGTAGATATATCTAAATATGAGGGAGAAATATTATTAGATAATGAGAGTATATTTTCTAAAAAATATGATATAGTAAATTTAAGGAAAAAAATTGGAATGGTATTTCAAAGACCAAATCCATTTCCTAAAACAATATTTGAAAATATAGTATATGGGCCTAAAATACATGGAGAAAAAGATAAAAATAAATTAATGGAAATTGTAGAAACAAGTTTGAAATCAGTAGCATTATGGGATGAAGTGAAGGATAAATTAAATAAATCTGCGTTGGGATTATCAGGCGGGCAGCAGCAAAGATTATGTATAGCAAGAGCAATAGCGGTAAAACCTGAAATTTTATTAATGGACGAGCCAACATCAGCTCTTGATCCAATATCTACTTCTAAAATAGAAGAGCTTATAAGAGAATTACAAAAAGATTATACTATAATTATAGTTACTCATAATATGCAGCAGGCAGCAAGAATTTCAGATTATACAGCATTTTTTTATAATGGTGTTTTGGAAGAGTTTGGAGATACAGAAAAAACATTTACTAATCCTGTAAATAAAAAAACCGAAGATTATATAACAGGAAGATTTGGGTGATAATAAATATATATATAATTAAATCATATGGAGGTAAATATGAAAAGTTTAAATGAAGCTATTACAGAGATAAATAGTATGGAAATGGAAATGATAAAAGATGTGAAAAGACTTATAGAAATTACAATAGAGGAGCTTAATAATAAAACATTTGACAAAAGTATATATGGGGAAGGAAAGGTACTGGAAGAAGATACAAATGATTTGGAAGTTCAAATAGATGAGAAAACAATTGGAGCTATTGCAAGATACCAGCCGGCAGCAAGAGATTTAAGATTTTTAATAGGAATAATGCATATGAATAAAGATTTAGAAAGAATGGCAGATTTATGTATAAATATATTAAAAACTGCAAAGAGAATATTTAGAGATAGAGTTAATGAAGAGATTGAGATAGTTTCACTAATAGATATGGGAGAAAAAGTTTACAATATGTTTGAGATTTTTAATCATGGATATATAGAAAAGGATGTTAAAAAGGGATATATTATATTTGGATTAGATGATGAAGTTGATAAAATAAAAAAAGAAAGTATAGATAAAATAAAAGATAAAGTAAAAGAAAATATAGAATATTTGGATCTAGGAATAGAAAATTTATTAATATCTAAAAATTATGAAAGAATAGCAGATAATATAACAAATTTAGCAGAATCTTTAATTTATATATATCGAGGAGAGGATTTAAGACATCAAGCTGTTAAGGAGATGAGCTAAATGAAAATTGTAGTTGTAGAAGATGATAGCCAAATAAGAGAACTTATAGTATATTTTTTACAAAAGGAAAAATATGATGTTGTGGCTTCTGGAGATGGATATGAAGCTATAAAATTAATAGCAGAAATCAAACCAGATTTATTAATACTTGATTTAATGTTACCAAATTTAAGTGGAATAGATATAACTAAAATAGTCAGGGATTTACCTGAAAAATATGGAAATCCATTAATAATAATGGTAACTGCTAAAACTGAAACAGATGATGTGATAAAAGGTTTGGAAGCAGGGGCTAATGAATATATAAGAAAGCCATTTGACCCAAGAGAGTTAATAGCTAGAATAAAGAATATAATGAAAAGAACTGGAAAAAAAATAAATAAACAGATAGAATTTGGAGATATATTAATAGATGAATCTAAGTATATAGTGTACGAAAATAAAAATGAAGTAGAATTATCAAAAAAAGAGTATGAATTATTGAAATATTTTATAATTAATAAAGATATGATTTTAACACGAGAAAAATTGTTGAATGAAGTTTGGGGAGTGGATTATTTTCCTGGAGATAGAGTTATAGACGTTTATGTTGGAAAAATAAGGGGTAAATTTAAAATTTTGGGAGAAAATTTAAAGACAGTTAAGGGGGTTGGATATAAATTAATAGAAAAGAAGTTTTAAGTATATTGATGATTATATCGTTTGAGTTTATATTTTTAATAGTTTTTAATGTTTATTTGAAAAATAATTTTCAAAATTTTACAGAAAAAGAATTTAGAGAACAAGCAAAAATTGTAGAGATAGCTTTAGAAAATGAAGGTAATTCTATTTTAAAAAAGATAGGGGAACATAGTAGTAATAGAATTACAATTATAAAAAAAGATGGGAAAGTTATATATGATAATAGAAAACAAGGGCATGAAAGTGAGATGGATTCTCACAGATATAGAAAAGAGGTAAAAGAAGCTTTAAATGGTAAAGAGGGATTTTCTATAAGAAAAAGTAATACTTTAAATGAGAATTTATTGTATTATAGTATGAAATCAGATGATTATATTATAAGAATATCTATGGAATACAATATAATTCAAAAAATAATAGACAAAACTATATTTATTTTATTAGGAATTTTTATATTTTTGGATATATTATATTATATTATATTTGTGCATTATATAAAATCATTCTATTCAAAAAAAATAAATAGAATGAAAGAGATATTAGAAGGAAATGGAGAAATATCTTCTATATATTTAGAAGATGATATAGATTTAAAAGAGTTTTGGGAAATAATAAGAAAATGGCAGTTTAAAAATTTAAATAATTTAGATAAAATAGCTGAAGAAAGAGAAAAATTAAGCAAAATAGTATCGTCTATTGAAATGGGGATTATTACAGTTAATAGAGATGGAAATATAGAATTTATTAATAATGACTCTGAAAAATTTATGGATTTAGATATAAATTCTAATTTATATTATGAAAAAATAAATGATGTGAATATAATAAAATTTATTAGAAATTTTTTGAATGAAAGAAAGATTTCAAAAGAAGAAATATTTTTTTCGAAATTAAAAGAATATTATATATTAGAAAGCCATTATATTGAAAATGGTGATTTGTATATAATTTTATTAAAAGATATAACGCAAAATAGGAAATTTGAAGAGGTTCAAAAACAATTTATAACAGATATATCTCATGAATTAAAAACACCTCTTACAAATATAAAAGGATATTTAATAGCTTTATTGGGAGCAATTGATAAAGAAACAAAAGAAAAATTTGGAGAAATAGTATTAAAAAATATAGAAAAATTTGAAAATATAATAAAGGATTTTCTTAATATTACAAAAATAGAAAATAGTAAAATAGTAAATAGATATGATGTGAAAATAAATGATGTGATAGAAGAAACAAAAGACAGTTTAGTATCAAGAATAATGGCAACTAATGCTAAAGTTAATTATAATTTTAATCTAAAAAATGAAAATGGATATATAAATATTGATAAAGAAAAAGTAATAACAATTTTAAAAAATTTAATAGAAAATGGAATTATTTATAATAATAAAATTCCAGAGATAACAGTAAATATATCTGAAAATGAGAGTTATTATGAATTTGATATTAAAGACAATGGAATTGGAATAGAAGAGATAGAATTAAAAAATATTTTTAAAAGATTTTATAGAATTGATAAAGCAAGAGGAAATAATTTAGCAGGAACAGGTCTTGGACTTGCAATAGTAAATGATATAATATCTAATTATAAAGGTGAGATAGAAATTGAATCTAAAATGGGAAAAGGGACAAAATTTAAAGTGAAACTGCCTAAAGCTTAGGGAGTAAAATTCTACTTGACAAAACTCTAAAATTACTATATACTATAGTTGAGCAATTGTTCAACTATAGTTAAGGAGGAGTAGAAAATGGAAAATGATAATATTTTTTTAGAGCTTGCAGATTTTTTTAAAATTTTTGGAGATTATACAAGGCTAAAGATATTAAAAATATTGATGAAGCAAGAAACTTGTACAGGAGGGATTGCAAGAGAATTAGATATGAGTAAATCGAGTATATCTCATCAATTAAAAATATTAAGGGATAAAAGATTGATAAAGTACAGAAAAGAGGGGAAATCTGTAATTTATTCTTTAGATGATGAACATATTGAAAAAATATTTAATATGGGATTAACACATTTAGGTGAAGGAGGTGTTAGCAATGACTAATAATGAGCATAATCACGAACATAGTCATGAAGGGCATCATCACCATAGTATAGATGAAAATATATCATTAAAGAAAATTACAGGAGTAACAATATTAAATGCAACTATAACAATAACAGAAATAATTGGTGGTATATTATCAGGAAGTTTGTCACTTTTATCAGATGCACTTCATAATTTAAGTGATACAGTAGCTATAATTTTGAGTTATGTTGCATTGGTAATATCGAGGAAAGAAAAAAATGAGAAAAAAAGTTATGGATATAAAAGGGCAGGAGTGTTAGCAGCTTTTATAAATTCCACAGCATTAATAGTAATATCATTTTATTTGTTATATGAAGCATATAAAAGATTTATTAATCCAGAAACTATAAATGGAAATTTAATGATAATTGTTGCAGTTATTGGATTGGTTTCCAATTTTATATCAGTATTGTTATTAGAAAAAGATTCTAAAAATAGTATGAATTTGAAAGCAAGTTATTTACATCTTTTAGGAGATACAGTCTCATCAGTTGGAGTAGTAATAGGTGGAATAGTTATAAAATTTTGGAATATATATTGGATAGATCCATTAGTAACAGTATTAATTTCAATATATATTTTAAAAGAAAGTTATGGAATATTTAAACAAACAATAGATATATTAATGCAATCAACAGCAGATTTAGATTATGAAGATTTGAAAAAAGATGTAGAAAATATAGATGGAGTCATTAATATACATCATATACATACTTGGATGTCAGATGAAAAAACTATATATTTTGAAGGACATGTTATATTAGAAGATATGTTAATTTCAAATGCAAAAAAAATTCATAGTGAAATAGAGGAGATATTAGAAAATGAATTTGGAATAAGTCATATAACAATTCAATTTGAAGCTGAAAATGAAGAGTGTGAAACAGAGCTTTTTAAAATTTAAAAATAGAGTTATAATTGGAGGGATTAAAAGATGGATAAGAAAAAAGTGTTGTTTATTTGTATTCATAATTCTGCAAGGAGTCAAATGGCAGAAGCTTTTGTTAATGAGTATGGTGGAGATAAATTTATAGCAGAAAGTGCAGGATTAGAACCTGGGAATTTAAATCCTTATGTTGTGGATGCAATGGCTGAAAAGGGGATAGATATTTCTAAGAATAAGACAAACAGTGTTTTTGATTTTTATAAAGAGGGAAGATTATATGATTATGTAGTAACTGTTTGTGACGAATCAAACGCAGAAAAATGCCCAGTTTTTCCTGGAAATGCTAAAAAAATACATTGGGGATTTCCTGATCCTTCATCATTTCAAGGAGATAATGATGATAAGGTTGAATTTACAAGAAAAGTTAGAGATATGATTGAGGATAAAGTTAAGGAATGGTTAAAATCAGATGGAAAAGATGAGAGTGGATTTGAGATAAATTTAAATTTATAAAGAAAAAACAGCAAGTATATACTTGCTGTTTTTTAAATATTGTTTAGATTATGAAAGTTTAATTATTTATTTCATCTATTTTTCATATGTTTTCAAATGAATAAGTCATTATTAAGGAATGGCTTAAAAATAACCTTCCGATTTTGTTTTAAAATACGCAATGGTTTAGGAACGCTTTAAAAACAGCCTTATCCTTTTGTTTTAAAATACGCAACGATTCAAGCGTTTTTACAACAAAATATAAAAAAATATTTTTTAAATGTTCTTTAAGCGTTTTTATAACAAAAAATGAGAAACTTATTTTTTAAACGTTCCTAAATGGAAAATAGATTATAAATAAATAATAGTAAAAGAGAATAATTATTATAAAAAAAGGATTGTATTTATCCTGCAAATTTAATTGGAAGTTTTTTTTAGATATGGTATAATTGAAGAGAGAATGGATAATAGGGAGAAGAAAATTGAAAATAATAAATATAGGAATAGAATTAAAAATAGTATTTCGTAAAAAAATAAAGTAACATAATAAATAGAAATGTCTAATATAGATTTATATAAAAAGGAGAAACTAACGGAGGTTAACAAGTATGAAAAAATTTAATATAACAGGGACTTGTATTCCAGAAAGACATTACATGGTAAATATAACATCAAAAATAGATAGGATAATAAAAGATTTAATAAGTGAAGGGGATTATTTCACAATAAATAGACCAAGACAATATGGAAAGACAACAACAATGTATTTGTTGGATAAAAAATTACAAAAGAATAAGGAATATTTGTTAATAAAAGTAAGTTTTGAAGGAATAGGTGAAGAATTTGTAAGTGAAGATAGATTTGTGGAATCATTTGTTGGGTTAATAATAAAAAGATTAAAATTTTCAAATAATAAAAAAATATTAAATTATGTAAAAAATTATCCAAAATTATATAAAATAAAACAGCTAGATGAATTTATAACAGATTTTGTATTAGAAACAAATAAGAAAGTAGTATTAATGATAGATGAAGTAGATAAAAGTAGTAATAATCAACTGTTTTTACATTTTATAGGAATGCTTAGAGATAAATATTTAAGTAGAAATGAAGGAGAAGATTATACATTTCATACAGTAATATTAGCAGGGGTACATGATGTGAAAAATTTAAGGCTGAAATTAAGGCCAGATGAAAATAGGACATTAAACAGTCCATGGAATATTGCAGTAGATTTTGATATAGATATGAGCTTTAATTCAGAAGAGATATCAACAATGCTAATTGAATATGAAGCAGATGCTAAAACAGGTATGGATATAAAAAATATTTCAGAAAAAATATATATGTATACAAATGGGTATCCATTTTTAGTAAGTAAATTATGTAAAGTAATAGATGAAAAATTAGATAGAGATTTTAGTGAAAAAGGTTTAGAAGAATCTATAAAAATAACATTAGGAACTCCTAATACATTATTTGATGATATAATAAAAAATATAGAGAATAATAGAGAGTTTTATAATTTTATAGAAAAAGTTATATTAGGGAACGATAAAGTCGATTATGTACATACAAATAAAATGGTATCAATAGGGAAAATATATGGAATAATCAGAGAAAAGAATAAAAAAGTAGAAATAGATAATAAAATATTTGAAATATTGATTTATAATCATATGATAGCAAATAGAGAAATAAAAAAAGGAGTAGTTCTAACTTATGAATTTAGAACAAAATTTATAGACGATGATGGGAATTTAGATATGGAATTGGTATTGGATAAATTTCAAGAATTAATGAAAGCAGAATACAGAAAAATAGATGAGAAGTTTGTAGAGCGAGAAGGGCGGCTTCTATTTTTAGCATTTTTAAAGCCAATAATAAATGGGACAGGATTTTATTTCGTAGAATCAGAAACAAGAGAGTCCAATAGAATGGATATAGTTGTTACATATAATATGAAAAAATTTGTAATAGAATTAAAAATATGGCGTGGAGGACAATATGAGCAAGAAGGAAGAGAACAGTTATGTAAATATTTGGAGGCACAAAATTTAGATAAGGGGTATATGATATTTTATAATTTTAATAAGGGAAAAGAGTATATTAAGGATAGAGTTATGGTAAATGGAAAGGAAGTTTTTGAGATAGTGGTGTGAGAAGGAATAATTGGCAATGGAAATTTATATAAAATTAAACTTGATGAGAGAGAAAATAATAGAGTGTCTAAAATTAAGATGAATGTATATGGATACATATATTTGACGGTTGGATATACTATTTTAATGAGATGAGGAGGGGTTAAAAATGTGTAGAATAAATCCAAGAGTAGATTTTGTATTTAAAAAACTATTTGGAAGTGAAGAAAATAAAGATCTGTTACAAGATTTTATAAATTCAGTAGTATCAGAAGAAGATAGAGTAACAAGTTTAGAATTACAAAATCCTTATAATGAAAAGAATTTTAAACATGATAAATTATCAGTATTAGATATAAAAGCAAAAGACCAAAGGGGGAATTGGTACAATATAGAGATGCAGGTGATAGACCAAGAATATTATGATAAACGAGCTTTGTATTATTGGTCAAGAGTATACTCAGGGCAGTTACATTCAGGAATAAACTATGATAATTTAAAAAAGACAATAAGTATAAATATATTAAATTTTAGATGTTTAGATGAAGAAAATTATCATAATATATATAAAATAATAAATTTAGAGAGTAAAAAAGAGTTTATAGACCATTTGGAGATACATTTTATAGAGTTAGAAAAATATAATGAAAAATATAGTACAATGTTGGATAGATGGGTAAACTTTTTGAAAAAAGCAGAAAAATATGCAAAAAATAAGTTACCAAAGGAATTAGAAGAAGTATTGACAATAAAGAAGGCAGTAGAGTTATTAGACGAGATGTCACTAAATGATGAAGAAAGAGAAAGTTATGAAGCGAGATTAAAATGGTTAAGAGATGAAGATGCTGCAATAAAAAAAGCAGAAAAAAAGGGAATAGAAAAGGGAATAAAAGAAGGGATAAAAAAGGGGATAGAAAAGGGAATAGAAAAGGGAATAGAAAAAAGAAATGTGGAAATTGCTAAAAGTTTATTGGATATATTAGATGTAAAAACAATATCTGAAAAAACAGGTTTAAGTGAAGAAGTAATATTAAAACTAAAAGATGAAAATTAGCACAAGGATGTATGAGGGAGAAAAGGAACTTAGGAATGGCTTAAAAATAACTTACCTGTTTTGTTTTAAAAGGCTCAAGGTTCTTTTATGAAAACCACATAAAAAACTACGCCCAACGTATGCAACGTTTCAACCATTTTTATAACAAAATAGGAGAAAATTATTTTTTAAACGTTCCTTAGTTTTTTTTTCTCTTTTTTTATCTCTTGAAGAGGTTATAATTCAAATTATAGAAAAATATTTATATTTTTTGAGATGAAGTTTAGATTCTTTCTCCATTGGAATTAATTTGGGACTGTGTTATAATTAAAGAAAAATTTAAAAATAGGATTTTATAAATTTGGAGGATATTATGAAAAAATTATTATTAAAAGTATTAGAGTTAGGAGCATCAGGATTTGGTGGGATGGCAATATTAGGTTTTATTAAAGATGCATTTGTTAAAGAACGAAAAGATATTAATGAAAGTCAATTTTATGAAGGCCTTAGTATATCTCAATTTATACCAGGGACAACAGCAGGGAATTTGATTTCATATATTGGATATAAAATAGGTAAAAGTAAAACTATGTTTCTTATGCAGATTGCATTTTTATTACCAGCTATAATTTCAATGTTTTTACTTACATATGTTTATACTAAATTTGGAGAAGTAGAAATTATAAAAAATATATTTATAGGAATAAATATAACTGTTGTAGTATTATTAATAAAAACAATGGAAAAGATTTTTAAACCGTTTATAAAAAATTGGAGATATATTTTTATGATGGTGATAAGTTTTTTGTTAAAAATTATATTAAAATTGAATGTTTTTGAGATTATGTTTATTATATTAATATTAAATTTATTACTAGATAATGGAGTTTATGAAAATGAAGATAGAAATGTAAAAATAAATATTAATCCAAAAGAGTTTATTATAGAAATTATATTTATGATTGTTTTTATAATTAGTTTTATATTTAGAGATAAAGATAGACTTATTATGCTTTTTTATAATATGGGAAAAATAGGATTTTTTACATTTGGTGGGGGAGTAGCAGCAATTTCAATGATACAAGATATTATAGTAAAAGATTTGGGATGGTTAAATTCAAAAGAGTTTTTAACTGGAATAAGTTTATCTCAAATGACACCAGGACCGATATTAAATATAGCAGTATTTATTGGATATAAAGTTAGTGGGATAATAGGCGGAATAGTAGCCGCAATAGGAATGTTTACTCCTGGAGTACTACTTATGCATATTTTTTCAACTTTTGGAGAAAAGTTTTTAGAAAAATCTATTTCTAAAAAAATTATTAATGGAATTTTACTAGGTTTTAATGGTATAATATTAAGTGTAATATTAAAACTTTTTCAAAATTCTGTTACTAATATAAAAGAGATAATATTTTTTGTAATTATATTTGTAATTGCACATGTGTCAAAAGCTAAGGCTTTAAAATTAATATTAATTTCTGGGATTTTGTCTTATGTTTATTTTGGGTTGATTTTTTAAGATAAAAAGAAAAAAAATAAAATAAAAAAGAAAAAAATTGAAACCACGAATGAAACGAATGTAAACGAATTAGGAAAAAGGTTGTATTCGAGGGAATTCGAGTATATTAGTGGTTAGAAAGATATAAATATAGTGCAATAAGTGGAGAGATAGTCAAAAAATAAGGATTGCAGCGTTATGCAACTGACTAATAAAGAATAAAATAATAGGAGGCTATTATGAAGATTGTATTTTTGGATGCAGTATCTGTTGGGGAGGATATTTCTCTGGGGAAAATAGAAAAAGAAGGGGAATTAATTAAATATAATTTAACAAAAGAAAATGAAATAGAAGATAGAATTAAAGATGCAGAGGTTATAATTACTAATAAAGTTTATATAGGAAAAAAAGAGATGGGAATAGCAAGAAAATTAAAATTGATTTGTGTAGCTGCAACAGGATATAATAATATAGATATAGAAGAAGCTAAGAAACTTGGAATAGTTGTAGCAAATGTAAAAAATTATTCTACTAATTCTGTAGTTCAAATGGTATTTTCTTATATACTAATGTTAATGAGCAATCTATATAATTATAATAATGATGTTAAAAATGGAGAATGGAGCAAATCGCCTATATTTACAATGCTAAAATATTCAATACAAGAGCTTAATAATAAAAAAATAGGGATAATTGGATATGGAACTATTGGGAAAAAAGTTGGAGAAATAGCTAAAAGTTTTGGAATGGATATAATAGTTGCAAAAATTCATGGAAGAGAATATAGCGATAATAGTAGAGTAGAAATAGAGGAACTGTTAAAAATAAGTGATATAGTAACCATTCACGCTCCACTTACAAATTTAACAAAAAAATTAATATCTAATAAAGAATTTAATTTAATGAAAAAAAATGCAATTTTAATTAATACAGCAAGAGGTGGAATTGTAGATGAGAAAGCATTATATAAAGCATTAAAAGATAAAAAAATAGCAGGAGCAGCAATAGATGTATTGGAAAATGAGCCTCCAAAAGAAAATAATGAATTATATGAATTGGAAAACATATTGATAACACCTCATGTAGCATGGGGCTCAATTGAAAGTAGGCAAAGATTAATTGAAGGAATATATGAAAATATAAGAGAATACAAAAATGGGAATAGAAATAAGATAAATATTTGGAGGAGTAATGACAAAAGCTGAAATAATAAAAGTGCAAAAAGATAGCATAGCAGAAGAATTAGATATAGAAAAAGGAGATTTTTTAGTTAGAATAGATGGGAAAGATATATATGATATTATTCAATATGAACATATGATATATAAAGAATTTATTATAGTAGAAATATTAAAAAAAGATATAAATGAAATTTGGGAATTTGAAATAGAAAAAGATGAATTTGAAGATTTAGGGATAGAATTTAAGTCGCCAGTTTTTGATGGAGTTAGGACTTGTAAAAATAATTGCGTGTTTTGTTTTGTAGCACAACTTCCAAAAGGGTTAAGAAAAACTTTGTATTTAAAAGATGAGGATTTTAGATTATCGTTTTTATATGGAAGTTATACTACTTTTTCTAATTTAACAGATGATGATATAAAAAGAATAATAAAAGAGCATATATCTCCATTATATGTATCAGTACATGCTACTGACAGCATGGTTCGTAAAGTGCTGCTTAGAAATAGAGATGCAGGTAATATATTAGAAAAAATAAAATATTTAACAGATAATGGGATAGAGTTACATACTCAAGCAGTTATTGTACCAGGATATAATGATGGAAAAATATTAGAAAAAACAATAGATGATTTAGCTAGTTTTTATCCACAAGTAAAAAGTTTAACTGTAGTTCCAGTTGGACTTACTAAATATCATAAAGGTGGATTAAGGTTAAATACAGAAGAGGAAAGCAAAAAAATAGTAAAATATACATTGGAAAAAAGTAAAGAATTCAAAGAGAAATTTGATACATATTTTTCATTTTTATCAGATGAATTTTTTATTCAGTCTAAGATGGATATACCTGAAAAAGAATATTATGAAGAGTTTGAACATATAGAAAATGGTGTTGGATTAGTAAGATTATTATTAGAAGAAGTCAAAGATATGAAAATAAAAGATAAATTTTACAAAGGAAATAAAATAACAATTGCTTGTGGAAAATCTATATATAAGTATATGAAAGAGATATTTATTCATGATGATAAAATAAATATAGTTCCAATTGAAAGCTATTTTTGGGGAGAAAAAATTACTGTTACAGGCTTAATAACAGGAAGTGATTTAATAAAAAATCTTAAAGATAAAGAATTAGGAGATAAATTGATTATTAATAAAATTATGCTAAATGATAAAAAACAGTTTTTGGATGATATGAGTCTGGAAGGTGTAAGTGAGCGTATTGGAACGAAAATAAAAGTAATTGAGAGGTTGGAAGAAATTTATGATTAAATAATATTAGATAATTAGATGATTGGTTTACAAAAAGGTATGTATAGTATAATTAGCTTTTTGAGGTCTAATCATAATGTACAAAGGGGGATAATATGGAAAATCTAAGAAGAAAAATATTAAAAGATATATTAAAAAACGAAAATATAGAAATTGCTTTAAATGATTTGAAAAAATTTATAGATTCTATGGGTGTTAATTTTTTATATTATTTTATAGATTATGGAAATAACAAAGAATATAGTACAGATAAAGAATTAAAAAAAATAATTTTTAATTCTAAAAAGTATACTGAAATGACTAAAAAAGAAGATGAGAATGGGTTAAATTTAATATATAAATCATTATCAATGGGAGTAGTTTTTCATATAAATTATAAATTAAAAGATATATCAAAAGAAGAAATATTAGAAATAGAAGAAGAGATAGAACTTGTTTTAGAGTTATTAAAAAAAGTTATTGAATTTAAAAAAATTAGGATATATTCTTTGATTACTCCTCTGTTTTTTGAAGTTTCAAAGATATTATATTCTGCCGAGGGAACGATAAAAGAGAGTTTAGAAGAGTTAAATCTAACAATAGAGGGATTATTAGGTATAGAAATTGTTAATATAGAAAAAAATAATATAGAGTATTTTATTAAAGAAGAAAAAGAAAAATTATTTGAATATAAATATAAAGATATGATAGTAAAGTATAAAAAAACTAGGAAACTAGATAATTTAATAGAAATAGATAAGATATTAAATCTTATATTTATGATATTAAATAGTTTTTTAAAATTAAAAGAGCTGGAGAAAAAAAAGCAGATTTTTTTAGAGGAACAAATTAATACAAAAGAAAATTTAGAAAAATTAAATGAAATTTTGGAAAAAAGTTTATATAAAATGACGTTTATAAATAAATTATATTCAAAATTATCTAAAACTAGAAATTTGGAAGAATCAATAAGAATTATAGAAAAATTAATAAGAGATGAAGTGGATTATAGATATTTAAGAATAAAACTTGGAGATACACATTTAGTAGAAGATGGGATACAGGTAGAAGAAGCTGGAAACGTAAATTACAGTTCAAAGATATTAAAAGGAAAAATAGAATATGAGATTATATGTCAAAAAGAAGATATAACATCAGAAGATGAAGTTTATCTGAATTTAATATTTACTCATTCTAAAATAGAATTAGAAAATATATTGTTATATAAAAAAGTCGAAGAATTAGCAACTATAGATGGTGTAACAGAGTTATATATCCATAGATATTTTATAGAAAGATTAAAACAGGAATTAGAAATAAATAAAAGAAATGGGAGCAAAGTATCATTGATTATGTTAGATATAGATAATTTTAAAAAATATAACGATACATATGGGCATCAAGCTGGAGATGAGGTATTGCACAAAGTAGCTTCTCTTATGAAAAGAGGAGTAAGGAAAATAGATATTCCTTGTAGATATGGAGGCGAGGAATTTATAGTAATATTGCCATATACAGATATAGAAAAAGCAGAATTTGTAGCTGAGAGAATAAGACAATCATTAGAGGAAGAAACAGACATAACAGCAAGTTTTGGTGTTACAGAATATTTGAGCATGGAAAAATTAGAAACTTTTGTAAAAAGAGTAGATGATGCTATGTATAAAGCTAAACAAAATGGAAAAAATCAAGTTATAAGGATGTGAAAAGATGAGGACTTTTCGAATAAATAAGGGTGGGATAATATATTTTGAAAATACAGTAGATAATAATGTATATGTAATAAGAAAAGGAAAAGTTGAAATAATAAGGACAAATACACTTTTTTTGGTAGATAATAATTTGAAAAATAGAAAAAGATTAAAAGAAGGAGATGTGTTTGGATTTGAAGAGGTGTTCTTTAATTTAACAAGAGGAGAAAGAGCAATAGCTTTAGAGAATACCGAATTAATAGTATTTCCAATAACAGATTTTTCAGCTTTTATGGAAAAAAATATAACTATTGGCGAAAAAATGATTAATTCTCTTGCAGGAAAAATAAGAAAATTAAATAATAAAATAAAGGAAATCTCTAATAGAACTGAATGTATCATGGAACATGGAAAAATAAAGGATATATATATATACTTTTTAAAACAAGGTGAGTATAAAAAAGCACAACAAATATTAGAAAGGATGATAGTAAAAGAGAGTGATGTTGAATTTGCTATAAAAGAAAAAGATAGAATATCAATTTTACAAAGTTTAGGAATATCAGTAGAAAAAATAGATGCAATAGTATCTAAATATAAAGATAATGAGGAATTAAATATTTTATTGGCAATATTAGAAGGGATGAAAATTAAAGTTGTAGCAGAAGAACTTCATGAAAAAATATTTTTTGAAATGATAAAAATAAAGAAAAAAATAGGGAAAGATGATGAATATTTAAATAGATTAAAAGAATTTTTAGAAGAGTTTCCATATTCTGATTATATAAAAGATGTTATGTTTGACCTAATAGAAGAATATGATAAACGAAAGAGATTTCCTGAAGCATTAAGTATAGCTAATAAATTAACAGATGAAGAATTAACTAATGAAGAGATAGAAAAAACAAAAAAAAATATTGAAAAATTAAAACATGATATTCCAAAAGAGGGTGAAGAGAATGTTGGATAATCCAAAGTTATTTGAAAAATTTGGAAAAGATTATAAAGCAGGAGAGATTATTTTTTGTGAATATGAAACAGGAGAAGAGTTATATTTTATAATATCAGGAAAAGTAAGAATATCTAAAATAACTCAAGATGAAGAAAAAGTTGTGGCATATCTAAAAGATGGGGAATTTTTTGGAGAAATGGCAATTTTTGAAAATAAAGTAAGAACAGCAACAGTTATTACAGAAGAGCCTACAAAAGTGTTAGAATTAAAAAAAAATGATTTTTTAAAATTAATGAGTTCTGCTCCTGATATTGTTGTACAATTAGTAAAATCACTTAGTATTAGATATATAAAAACGCGGAATCAGTTAAATTCATTATTAGAAACAAATTTAGAAAAAAAAGTTTTGAAATATTTTTATCAGCAATATTTAAATGTGAAATCTAGAAGTTTAAATTTAAATATAAAAGAGGTAAAAAGCATTTTGAATATAAAAGAAAAAGATTTAAATAAACTATTATTAGGATATAAGAAGAAGGGACTTTTAAAGATTGTAGATGATAGCATATTAATTGGGGATATTGGATGGGTTGAATTAAAATTAAAATAATTTTAAAAGTGGGGCGTTAAAATGGAGAAATCAGAACGAGTTATGAAAAAATTTAATCTAGGATTTGAGAAGAATTTATTAGAAGAAAATTTAAAAAAAATGAGTATATTTAGTAAAGCATTTATAATATTAGGATTTGTTTTGTTAATATCACATATTCTTGTAAATAATATTAATAGTTTTGTTTTTCCTAAGCTGTCATATACTATAACGTATGGGATAATAATAGTTTATTCTATTGGATGGACCGTTTTTCTAAACAATTATAAAATAAAAAATATAAAAATAGCAAAAATTATTAATTTGATATTTGAAGTTGGAATGTTAACTCTTGGAGCTATAATTGCTCTTATATCTGTTAATATTTCAAAGGAGGTAAGTGCATACATAATAGCTATTTTTACAATTGCCTCATTAATGTATATGAAATTTTATGAGAGTATATTTGTATTTTCGGTAGGACATTCTATTTTTATTATTGGATTATTATTTTTACAAATAAAGACAGAGACCTTAATAGGATTTTATACAAGCACAACAGTAGCAGTTTTATTAGGAATATTAATAGCAAGAATAAATTTCACAAAAAAAGTAAGAGAGTTTTTAAGCAATACAATTATTAAAGAAAAAAATAGAGAATTAAAAATAGTTAGAGAGAAAATAATAGCAACAGAAAATTTACAAACAATTTCTCAAATAATGGGGAAAATAGCACATGAATTAAATAGTCCATTAGCAGGAGAATTATATACTTTAAAAATGATAAAAGATGATTTGAAAGAAAAATTTAGTGAAAATTTGGAAATAGTATCTATACTTGAAGACCTTAATGAACTTGAAGATAGTTTAATATTAACTAAAGAGATTGTGAGTAAATTATTAAAATATAGTAGTCAAGATACACATTTTGAAGAAAATGTAGATATAAAAGAGGTAATAGAGTATAGTTTTAAAAATTTAGAAAAAAAATATAATTATGATAATTTTAAATTAGATAAAATATTTAAAGAGGATTTTATAATTTTTGCTAATAAAGTGGATATAGTTCAATTAATAGAAAATATATTAGAAAATTCTTTTGAAAGTTTAAAAAATAAAGATGTTAAAAAAATTAGTATTTCAACTTACAAAAAAGATAATAAAAAAATAATAGAAATAGAAGATAATGGAATGGGTATAAATGAAAAAATAATACAAAAAATATATGTCCCATTTTTTACAACAAAATATAAAGAGAAAAATTTAGGGCTAGGATTGACAATTGGCAAAGAAATATTAAAAAAATATAATGGAGAGATGGAGATAGAATCTAAAAAAGATATATATACAAAAGTTAAAATTATATTTAAGGATGAATAGTAGGAGAAATTATGAAAAAAATATTAATAATTCATACAGCATTTATAGGGGATATAGTACTTTCTACTCCGCTTATAAAAAAAATAAAACAAAAATATAATAATTCAGAAATATATTATTTGACAACAACTGTAGGTGGCGAAATTGTAAAAAATAATCCTATGCTAAAAGGGGTAATTGTTTATGATAAGAAAGGAAAAGATAAAGGATTAAAAGGGCTTATTAAAATTATAAGAGATATAAAAAATTATAATTTTGACATTGCAATTATACCACATAGATATTTAAGGAGTACGTTAATAGCATTTTTAGCAGGAATAAAAGAGAGAATTGGATATTCTAATAGCGAAGGAAAGCTATTTTTAACTAAAAAAATTGAATATGTAAAGTCAGTTCATGAAGTTAAAAGATTATTAAATTTAATAGAATTATCTGATTTTAAGGATGATAAAATAGAATTATATCCCGGAAAAGAGGATATAAAAAAAGTAGATGAAATTTGGGGGAAATTTGAATTGGATAATCAAAAAATTGTGGTAATTGCTCCAGGTAGTAAATGGTTTACGAAAATGTGGCCAATTGAATATTATAATTTATTATTAAAAAAGCTTGAAAAATTAAATATAAAAGTATTATTAATAGGTGGAAAAGAAGAAGAAAAATTAAATATAATAGAAACTTCAAATACTGTTAACTTAATTGGAAAAACAAAATTATTGGAGTTAGTAGAAATTTTTAAGAGAAGCACTGTACTAGTGTCAAATGATAGCTCTCCATTGCATATTGCTGCAGCTACAGATATTTATATAATAGCAATATTTGGAGCGACTACGAAAGAATTAGGGTTTTATCCGTGGACCAAAAATTATACAATAATAGAAAACAGTAATTTAGATTGCAGACCTTGTGGATTGCATGGTGGGAATGAATGTAAAGAGGGACATTTTAAATGTATGAAAGATATAAGTCCAGATGAAGTATATGATGAAATAGTAGAAAGATTAGAAAGAAGGATATAAAATTGAGAATTTTAGTAATAAGATTTAGCTCTATTGGAGATATAATTTTAACAACGCCAGTATTAAAAAAGTTAAGAGAGAAATATCCTAATGCAAAAATTGATTTTTTAACATTAGATAAATTTAAAGATTCAATATCTGGAAATAAGAATATAGATAATTTAATTTTATTTGACAAAGAAAAATATAAAGGTATAAATGGAATATATAATTTTTCTAAAAAATATAGTGGGCAATATGATATTATAATAGATTTACATTCAAAAATAAGGTCAAAATTAGTTTCAAAATTTATTGGCGGAAAAGTATATAGATATAAAAAGAGAAGATTATGGAAAACAATTTTAGTTAAATTAAGATTAATAAAATATAAAGTTGATAATACAATTGTAAAAAATTATTTTGGAGCTTTAAAAGAGTTGGATATTAATTATGAAAAAGAAAATTTAGAATTTAATTTTTTAGAGAATGATTTGAAAAAAGTGGAGATATATAATAATTTTATAGTTTTTGCAACTGGTGCTTCAAAAAATACAAAAAAGTGGCCTAAAGAATATTTTGGAGAGCTTGGTAAAATTTTAGTAAAAGAGTTTGGGAAAAATATAATATTGATTGGAAGTAGTAAAGAATTTGAAGAAAATGAACAAATAAGAGAGATGGTTGGAAATAAAGCAATAAATTTAAGCGGAAAATTAACATTAAAAGAGAGCGGAGCTTTAATATCAAAATCTGATTTTATTATCACAAATGATTCTGGACCTTTTCATATAGCTAGAGGAGTTAATAGTAATTCATTTGTAATATTTGGACCAACTGATCCTAATATGTTTGAATTTAATAAAAATGAAGTTTTAATATATGGAGATGAAGATTGTTCACCATGTTCTTTGCATGGAGATAGAGAGTGTCCTAAAGGGAATTTTAAATGTATGATGAATTTGACTCCTGAAGATGTATGGGAGATAATAAAAAAGAATATTGGTTGAGTATAAACAAAAAATAAAAAAGACAGTTAAGTAAAAAACTGTCTTTTTTATTTAATATAAAAGTATATTTCTTATACTCTTGCTACAGTTTTAAGGCATTTAGTACAAACATGAGTTGTTACCTTTTTACCTTCTAAAATAATTGTAGCCTTTTGTAAATTTGGTTTCCAAATACGTTTATTTACTCTATGTGAGTGACTTATTTGATTTCCGTGAGACACACCTTTACCACAAACAGCACATTTTTTCAATTTATCCACCTCCTACATAATTTGCGAAATTAATTTTATCATAAAAGATACAAATAATCAAGATTTTTTTACTATTTAACAATTTTAATTAAAAAAAGAAAAAAAATAATTGAAATTATTTACGATATGGGTTAGTATAGAGTGAAGAGAATTGACGATTGTCAATTGAAAATATAAAAAACTTATTTTTATAATGTTTTTAAATAATTATTTTAAAAATTTTGGAGGTGTTTTAGTTGATTTTAGTAACAGGAGCAGCAGGATTTATAGGAAGTTCAATAGTTTGGGAATTGAATAACATGGGAAGAGATGATATTATTGTATCGGATAAATTTCATAAAAAAGATAAATGGAAAAATTTAATTAAAAGAAAATTTTATGATTGGGTGGATAGAGAAGAACTTTTTGAATGGTTAGAAAAAAATGGAAAAAAAATTGATATAATTATTCATATGGGAGCAAATTCTGCCACTACAGAAAAAGATGTAGATTTTCTTATGAAAAATAATTATGAGTACACTAAAAGACTTTTTAATTTTAGTTTGGAAAATGGAGTTAGATTTATTTATGCTTCAAGTGCAGCAACTTATGGTGGTGGTGAAAATGGATATAATGATGATGAAGATAAAATATCTAAATTACAGCCATTAAATCCATATGGTTTTTCAAAACAACTATTTGATTTATGGGAATTAAAACAAGAAGATAAGCCTAAACAATGGGTTGGATTAAAATTCTTTAATGTATATGGGCCTAATGAATATCATAAAGATAGAATGGCAAGTGTGGTTTATCATGCATATAATCAAGCTAAAGAAAATGGAGTGGTAAAACTTTTTAAATCTCATAAAGAAAATTATAAAAATGGAGAACAATTAAGAGATTTCGTATATATAAAAGATGTTACTAAAGTTATTAAATTTTTTATAGAAAATGAAAACTATTCAGGAATATATAATTTAGGAACAGGACAAGCAAGAAGTTTTTATGATTTGGCAAAAAATACTATGAATTCAATGGGAATTGTTGAAAATATAAAATTTATAGATATGCCAGTTGATATTAGAGATAAATATCAATATTTTACAGAGGCAAATATGGATAAATTAAAAAGTATTGGATATAAAGAAGAATTTTATTCATTAGAAAAAGGGATAAAAGATTATGTGAAGAATTATTTGATGAATGAAGATAGATATCTTTAGAAGACAATTTTTAAAAGATAATTGAAAATTAGAAATGAAAAGATGGAAGAAAATTAAATAAAAAAATTAAATAAAAAATAAAAAAATTAGCCACTAATTTACACAAATTAGCACTAATAAAATATAAAAAAACAAAAAATATATTTATACTTTAGGAGGAACTTGAAAGAATGATATTTAAGGCAGTTTTGTTAGGATTAGTAGAAGGGATAACAGAATTTTTACCAGTTAGTAGTACTGGACATATGATTATTGTGGACAATTTTTTGAAATTATCTAAAAATATGGAATTTACAAATGCTTTTGAAATAATAATTCAATTAGGAGCTATATTGTCAGTAATAGTATATTTTTGGAAAGAGTTATGGCCTTTTTCTGGAAGTGATGAAGAAAAAAAAGATAAGTGGATTATGTGGAGTAAAGTTGTTGTAGCAGTTTTACCAGCAGTAGTTTTAGGATTGAAATTTGATAAATTAATAGAATCAAAACTATTTAATGCAAAAGTTGTAGCAACTATGTTAATTTTATATGGAATAATTTTAATTGTATTAGAGATAAAAAACAGTAAGAAAAAAAGTTTTAAAATAAATTCAATAAAAGAGATGGGATTTGTAACTGCAATTGGGATTGGTTTTTTTCAATGTTTAGCAATGGTACCAGGAACTTCAAGGTCTGCTGCCACAATTATTGGTGGGATGCTTTTAGGATTAAATAGAGCGATTGCAGCAGAATTTTCATTTTTCTTGGCTATTCCAACAATGTTTGGAGCTACACTATTAAAAATAGTAAAATCAGGTGTAAATTTTACAAGCTCAGAATGGGGAATAATTGGAGTAGGATTTGTAGTTTCTTTTATAGTAGCACTTATTGTAATTAGATGGTTTATGGATTACATAAAAAATAAAGATTTTAAAATATTTGGGTATTATAGAATAATATTAGGAATAATTGTGTTATTAGTTTTGAAAAAATAAATTAAAATGGGGGCGTTAAAATGGAAATAAGAGAGATATTGGAACGGGCAGAAGAACTTAAGGCATCAGATATACATATAGTTGCTGGAAAATCACCAATTTTAAGAGTTCATGGAGAATTGCAAGATATGGATGAAGAGAGATTAATGCCAAGCGATTGTCAAACTTTAATATATTCAATATTGAGTGAGCTGCAACAAAAAGAATTTGAAGAAAGTAAAGAGTTAGATTTTTCATTTGGAATAGCTGGTCTGGGAAGATATAGAGTTAATGTGCATATGCAAAGAGGTACTGTAGCTGCAGCAATAAGAACAATAGCTACAGATATACCACCATTGGATAAATTGGGATTGCCTAAAAGTGTAGAAAAATTTTCAGACTATAAAAATGGATTGGTATTGGTAACTGGTCCAACAGGAAGTGGAAAATCAACAACACTTGCAGCTATAATTAATAAAATAAATGAAGAAAAGTCATCACATATAATTACAATAGAAGATCCGATTGAATATTTGCATAGACATAAAAAAAGTATAGTAGAACAAAGAGAAGTGAAATCAGATACTTCTTCATTTGCAACAGCATTAAAATATGCTTTGAGACAAGATCCAGATGTAATATTAATAGGAGAATTAAGAGATTTGGAAACTATAGAAGCAGCTCTTACAGCGGCAGAAACAGGGCATCTTGTATTTGGAACTCTTCATACTAATGATGCTGCACAAACAATAGATAGAATAGTTGATGTGTTTCCTACTAACCAACAACCTCAAATTAGGATTTTATTATCAAGTGTTATTAAAGGTGTAGTTTCACAACAATTAATACAAACAGTTGATAAAAAATCTAGAGTTCTTGCAGCAGAAGTTTTAGTAGGAACTCCAGCAGTATCAAATCTTATAAGAGAAGCTAAAACACATCAAATTTATTCTATGATAGAAACTGGAGCAAGATTTGGAATGAGAAGTATGGATATGTCTTTGAAAGATTTATATGAAAGAAGATTGATATCTTATGATGATATGGTAAAAAGAATGAGAAATCCAAACTTTATGTAGAATTGAGGTGTGTAAGAAATGCCAATCTATAAATATAAGGCAAGAGACAGAGATGGACTTGCTATATCAGGAGAACTTGAAGTTGATAATGAAGATATGCTTGCAAAAAAATTGGACCGAATGGGGTATATACTGACAAGTGTAAAAGAGACAGACAGTCTTTTAGGAAAAGATATTTTTGAATCATTTAGAAAAGTAAAATCAAAAAATATAGTAGAATTTTCAGTGGAGTTATCTACATTAATAGAAGCAGGAGTTCCTTTGTTAGGTGGATTAGAAGTTTTAATGGAGCAAATAGAGGATAAGCTATTAAAAAATATAATTACACAGGTACATAAAGATGTTAGTGGCGGGATGAGTTTTTCAGAAGCTTTATCAAAGCATAAAAAAACATTTCCAAATTTGTATGTAAGTATGATAAGAGCTGGAGAAGCTACAGGAGAATTAGATACAATATTAAAAAGTTTAGCTATATTTTTAGAGGTTAATGAGAATAATCGTTCTAAAGTTAAGGCGGCAATGATGTATCCAATGGCAATGTTTGGAGTATCATTTTTAGTAGTTATATTCTTAATTGTAGTGGTATTACCAAACTTTGTGGAGATATTTAAAAGTGCAGGAGTGAAACTACCACTTCCTACAAGAATTGTTTTAGGCTTTTCTGATATTCTTATTACAAAATGGATATATATCATATTGTTAATATCTGGTTCTATATATGGATTGGTTAGATATTATAAAACAGATAAAGGCAGATATTATATAGATTTATTAAAATTTAAGATTCCTATTTTTGGAAATTTAACAAAAAAATCAGAAATAGCAATGTTTACTAGAACTTTTGGAACATTAATAAAAAGTAGTGTTCCTATATTACAAGCTTTGGATATAGTAAAAAATACTGCCAAGAATAAAGCTATATCAGTAGTTATAGAAAATATAAGAAATAGCGTTAGACAAGGTGGTAGTGTATCTGAACAATTAGAAATAAGTGGGATTTTTCCTAAATTAGTATCAAAAATGGTATCAGTTGGAGAAGATAGTGGAGCATTAGATAAAATGCTTGTAAAAATAGCTGATTTTTATGATACTGAAGTTGAAAACAGCATAAAAGGATTAACTTCTATATTAGAGCCTGTAATGATAGTCGGGATGGGGCTTGTAATTGGTGTCATAGTGTTATCTGTAATGCTGCCTATGTTTGATATGATGCAGGTTGCAAGACGGTAAAAACGCGAATTAAAGCGGTATAGTGTGGAAAATATGGGATACAGATATAAATTAAGTTGGAGTGATATATTATGGCTAAAATTTCAAAAACAGGAATAGGTGGAAGTAAAAGTTTTTTATCAAAAGGTAGTGCGTTAAAAGGAAGCCAAAAAAATAGTGGAGCGTCTATTGCAAAAAATAGAGTAGATATAAAACAATCACCATTTGTAGACACAATGAATGAAGTAGAAATAAGCTTTGCAAAAGAAGATTTGAAAGAGAGCTTAGAGGATATAGATAAGTTAGGAAAAGAACTTATGGAAAATCCTAGTGTAAAATTATTGGAAGAATATAAAAAAAATATAAAAGCTTTTCTAAAAGAAGCCTTAAAAAAACTATATAAAGTAGATACTAAAGTATCAATTAGTAATTTGGGAAGAAGTAAAAAAGTGTTTATTAATGTGGAAAAAGTGGATAAAAAACTTGAAGAAATGACATTTAAATTTTTGAAACAACAAGGAGATGCAATATCATTAGTTGACTCAATAGAAGAAGTAAAAGGATTATTATATAATGTAATTGGATAGGAGAATGGATAATGAAAAAACTGAAGAAAGTAGTTCCATATATTATTATAAGAAATTGTGATAATACACCAGGATGTCCTGTAATAGAGGCTTGCCCAAAGAGACTGTTTTATTATGATTTTAAATTGAAAAAATTATTATTAGAAAATTTAGATGATTGTATTGGGTGTGGAATATGTGAAGTCGAATGTGAACATGAAGCAGTAGAATTAATAGAAATTGCTAATAATAAAAGAATAGATGAATTAAAAGATATGGATGAAAATTATATTTTGGAAAAAAGTAAAAATCTTATAAATAATTATGGTGGAGTTTTACCTAAAAAAATTGATAATGAAAAATATAAAAAAATAACTCAAAAAGAGATTTCTAAGAATTTGAATGGATTAATATTTGTTTATGGGAAATGGCAAGATGAGAGCTATATAGGATATTCTATTTTAGAAGAATTAGAAGATAAATTTGAAAATATATATTTATTAAATGCAGAGGAATTTGGAAAAGATAGTGTAGAGGAATTACCAGGATTTTGGATAGTTAAAAATGGAGTAATTGAAGGGAAATATAATATTAACAATATATTTTATGTTGTTGGGTAATACAAAAGGGTAAACATGTGTGTTTGCCCTTTTGTTGTATTGTTATTTTTTTAAATTTCTAATAATTTTTCACGATCTAATATTTTAATCTTTTTTCTATCAATTTTTTCTATAATTTCATCTTTTACAAGAGATGAAAAAACTCTAGATAAAGATGGACGAGGCACGCCAAAAAAATCTGATAATTTTGTTAAAGATATTGGTAATTCAAACTCAGCTCTATTTTTAGAAACAGTTAATAAATAATCGGCTAATTTCCCTTTTAAACTACTATTCATAGTATTATTCCAAAGTTGTTTTGCTAAAAAGCTAGCTTTATTACACACAATATTTAGATAGTTTCTCAAAAATATTTCATTTAAATTTGCCATTTTTAAAATAGAGCTTTTAGGAATAACTAATAATTTTAATTTTTCATTAGCTACAATATTAATTGGCAAATTATTATTATTTCCAAATAAAAAAGCAGGTGCAATTGGGAAAGGAGCAGTTATATTTTCTACAATCATAACTTTTCCTGAATGATTTAACATTTCACCAATTACTGAGCCAGATATAATTATATATAACTCTTCATATCTATCTCCTCTAAAATTAATAGATTCATATTGCTCATATGATTTTATCTTAAATTTTACAGAATTTAAAACTTTTTCAATTTCAATTTCATTTAGTCCTTTAAATAAAGGTGATTTTGTTAATATTTTATACATAAAAATTCTCCTTTCTAAATATTTTTATTTTTCTACCCCTTTTTTCTCTGTGTACCTCTGATAACTCTGTGCCTCTGCGTTGTCTGTTTTTTTTAATTTTTTTCAACGCAGAGGCGCAGAGAACGCAAAGGTTCGCAGAGGTAAATTTATTAACAAAAATTAGTGCTTAGGAACGTTTAAAAAATAATGTTCTCATATTTTGTTATAAAAACGCTTAAAACATTGCGTATTTTATAACAAAATGGGAATGTTATTTTTAAGCCATTCCTTAATATTAATTTTTACCTCTGAACTGTAACTTAAATATCATCCCAGCCTTCAATTACACTTGACATATTATAACTTGTAACAGTACTTTCAAAGAAATTAGCTTTTACATCGCCATTACCTTCACTATCTGCAATTTTTTCTAAATGTGCATAAGGATTTTTATCATATCCATCATAAAGTGGCTTAAATCCTAAACTTTTTAATCTGAAATTAACCATATATTTAGTATATTCCTCTGTACTTTTTTTAGTTATTCCTAAAACTTCATTTCCAATTATATGATTAGTCCATTCTATTTCTTGCTTAGCAGCCATTTCAAACATATCATAAACTGTTTTCTCATCAATTATATTAGGAAATTCATCTTTTAAAGCTTTTATCATATTTTCAAAAATAACTACATGAGTTAATTCATCTCTATTAATATATCTTATTATATCAGCAGTTCCAGGCATAAGATTTCTACTAGTTAATAGATAGAAAAAATTAAATCCATTGTAAAAATAAACGGCCTCTAATAGATAATCAGCAATTAATGCTTTGAAAAATGTAGTTTCATTAGGATTATCATGAAATTCTTGATAAATTTCAGCAATAAAACTAATTCTATTAAATAAAACCTCATTATCACGCCAAAATTCGTAAATGTCATCTCTGTTTTCTTGAGGGACAATGCTTTCTATTATATAAGCATAACTTTGACTATGAATTGCTTCCTGATACGTTTGAATTGATAATATCAAAGTAATTTCTGGAGCTGTAATATATTCAGCTACTTTAGGAACATTATTTGTTTGAATACTATCTAAAAATACCAAAAAAGATAAAATGCCGTCATAAGCTTTTTTTTCTGGAGCAGTTAATTTTTTATAATCTTGTCCATCAATTGTTAAATCAACTTTTTCTGGAATCCAAAAATTTTCCATCATAACTCTATAAAGTTTAGTTGCCCATGTATATTTTGTATTATTTAAATTAAAAAGATTTGTACTATTACCTTTTATTATACTTCTTTCTGTAAGATTATCATTTCCATCTGGATTAAATAATTTTTTTCTTTTCATTATTGTTGCCTCCCAAAAATAAAATTAATTTGCACAAGAAACACATTCATTTTTTTCTGAAATATTTCCATTTTTTTGAATAGTTCTAGTATAATATATTGTTTTACACCCAGTTTTCCAAGCTGTCATTATAGTGTCATAAATATCTTTTGCCTTTATATCTAAATTTAAATTAAATAAAAGCTCCATACTGATACCTTGATCAACCCATTTTTGAATACCAGATATAATTTTTACAACATTTTTTGGATCCATATTTTTATTTTCTTTATAAAACCAAAAATTTTCTTTTATATATGGCGGACAAATAGGCACAGTTCCTTTAGAATTTTTATCTATATAAAATTTACTATAAATAGGCAATACACTTGGAGTACATCCTTGAATTAATGCACTGCTAGTATTTGGAGCAATAGCAATTAATTGTCCATTTCTTATTCCATATTTTTTTATGTCTTTAATTAATTCAACCCATTTATCCGAAAAATCACTATTTTCTATAAACCATTTTTCATCTTTTCCAAATAAAATCCCTTTTGACCATTCGCTGCCATCAAATTTTTGATATTTTCCTCTTTCTTTTGCTAATTCTAAACTTCCTTCTAATACATTATATGCTATTTTTTCAAAAATTTCATCTATAATATGTTGAGATTTTTCATAAGGTGATTTTTTTAATGCTAAATAGTCAGCTAATCCCATTGCTCCAACTCCAATAGTTCGATAAATATTATTATGTAGATTACTTTCTTCAATAGGGGAGAATGTCAAATCAATAGTATTATCCAAAATTCTAACAGCTAATTTAGCAGATGATTTTAAAATATCATCATTATCTATATTTGCAAGATTTAATGAAACTAAATTACAAGTATGAATTAATCCAGATTTGGATTCTTGTACAATTTTATCTCCATTTAAAGATATATTTTTAATTTCTGTTGGTCTGAAATTTGAAAAAGACTCTTGGCATAAGTTTCCGCTTCCAACCATTCCATCATGTTTATTAGGATTTAATTCATTTACTCTATCTTTAAAAAATAGATATGGCATTCCAGTTTCAATCATTGTTTTCATAATTTTTTTCATAAATCCTTTTGAACTTATTTTTTTAGTTAATTTTAATTCACTATTTTTTTCTAAATTTATATATGCTTTTTCAAATTTATCTCCCCATAAAATAGATAAATCAATTTTAGTTTTAGTTTTAACTTCGTGTGGATCAAATAAAGTCCAATCTTCATTTTTTTCAACTCTTTTTAAGAATAGATCAGATACAACAAGCTGTGGAAATATATCATAAGCTTTTTTTCGCTGATCTCCATTTTCAGTTTGTAAATCTAAAAAATCTTCTACATCTAAATGCCAAATATCAATAGCAGGTGTAACAGCTCCAGCTCTTTTTCCTAATTGATTAACAGCTACAGCAGTATCATTTATAATTTTAATCCATGGGACGACTCCTCCAGAAGCATTTGGAGTTTTCTTTATTGAGCTTCCTTTTGCTCTAATCCTTGAGAGATTAACTCCAACGCCACCACCATTTTTAGAAATTTGTGCAATAGAGTTTATATTATAAAAAATACTATCTAAGCTGTCATCAATAGCAGTTACAAAACAACTTGATAGATTTCCACTATTTTTTCTTAAATTAATAAGAATAGGGGTAGCTAATGAAATTTTTCTACCTGCAATAGAATTATAAACTTGTTTGGCTAAATTTAATCTATTTTCTTTTTTTTCAACAGATGCAATAAATAAAGATACAGTTAAAAAAAGCTCTTGAGGCATTTCAAATGGCTTATCTTCATCAAAAATAATATACCTATTTATCATCATATTTGCACCAGCATAATCAAAATCTAAATCATATTTTGGATTTATAAAAGTTCCTGCTGTTTCTAATTCTTCTTTTGTATAAATTTTCATTATTTTAGAATCATAAAACCCTCTTTCTACAGAATTTTTTACAAATTCATAATAATTTCCATATCCAAAAAAATCATTTTTTCTTTGATGTTGGATCTCTTTATAAAGTTCCCAAATTAAAAGACGAGCAGCAACTATTCTCCATTTAGGCATTTCTATAGATGTTAAATTTAAAGAAATATCAATTAAAGATTTTTGAATCTCTTTTGTGGTTATTTTGTCATGATAAATTGAATTAACCTGACTTTCTATTTCTAAATAATTAATATCTTCAAAACCATCGCAAGCCCATTTTAAAGCTTTTCTAATTTCTTTGATATCAATTTGCGATTCTATATTACTTCTATTTAATACATTCATCTTCTTCCTCCTTTTGAAATTATAACATTTTTATAATTATTACATTATAAAAATTAAAAAAATATACTACATATAGTGGTATGGAAATATTATACCACTTGATATAGTGTTTGTAAAGAAAAAAATAAAATATAGAATTTGATAAAAAAAGAGCTTTTTTAAGTTCAATGCCATCAAGTTAAGAAAAAATATGTTTTTTTAGAGATTGATTTTATTATGCTATTAGTAAACTACTAGTAGCATAATAAAACGGTTAAATTTGAACTATAATAAATATACAATATATTGCTATTTATAATTGAAAAAAAATATGAAATAAGATATAATGTAGAAAATATTAGAAATCTAAATATTAGAATTAATTTAAATAAAAAAACGTAAAGTTTAACTATAAAAAATATTAATTAGGAGGAAAAATGAACAACTTTAGAATTTTCGTTGAGAAAAAAGATGAGTTTAGGATTGAGTCTCAAAGTCTTTTAAGTGACTTAAAAGAAAATTTACAAATTCAATCTTTAAATAATTTAAGATTGATTAATATTTATGAGGTTTTTGATATTAGTGATGAAGATTTATCAAAAGCAAAACAGTTTGTTTTTTCAGAACCTGCAACGGATATTATTTTTGATTCTATCGACCTTTCAGAAGAAAATTACTTTTCTACAGAGTATTTACCAGGACAATTTGACCAAAGATCAGATTCAGCTATGCAATGTTTAAAGCTTCTTATTCCGGAAAACAGAAGCACAATAAAAAGTGGAAAACTAATTATACTTGAAGGGAATTTATCAAAAGAAGAAATTCAGAAAATAAAAGATTATTATATCAATCCTGTTGAATCAAGAGAAAAAGATCTGTCTTTAGATCCAATAGAAGAAGATATAAATGCTCCTTTTGAAGTTGAAATTCATACAAATTTTATTAATTTAACATCTGAAGAACTTGAGTCATTTAGAATTCAAAATGGGCTAGCTATGAGTTTTAAGGATATTGAATTTGTTCAAAACTATTTTAAAAATGAAGAAAAAAGAGATCCTAGCGAAACAGAGATAAAAGTGCTGGATACATATTGGTCTGATCATTGTAGACATACGACTTTTGAAACAGAAATTAAAAATGTTATTTTTCCAAAAGGAAATTTTAATGAAGTTTTACAAAATACATATAATGAATATCTAAAATCAAGAGAATTTGCACATGGCAGTAAAAAACCAATGTGTTTAATGGATATGGCAACTATTTCTGCAAGGGAACAAAGGAAATTAGGTGTTCTTGATGACCTTGAAATAAGTGATGAAGTAAACGCATGCAGCGTAAGAATAAAAGTAGATGTAAATGGAAATAAAGAAAACTGGCTTCTTATGTTTAAAAATGAAACTCACAATCATCCAACAGAGATAGAACCTTTTGGAGGAGCTTCAACTTGTATAGGTGGAGCAATTAGAGATCCTTTATCTGGTAGATCATATGTTTATCAAGCTATGAGAGTAACTGGAGCTGCAAATATTAATGAAAAAATAGAAAATACAATAGAAGGGAAATTGCCACAAAAAGTTATATCTAAAACTGCTGCACATGGTTATAGTTCATATGGAAATCAAATAGGACTTTCTACTTCATTTGTAAAAGAGATTTTTCATGAGGGATATAAAGCTAAGAGAATGGAAGTTGGAGCTGTTGTTGGGGCTGTAAAAGAGGAGTATGTAAGAAGAGAAAAGCCATTAGCTGGAGATATTGTTATTATGCTTGGTGGTAAAACTGGAAGAGATGGATGTGGAGGAGCTACAGGTTCTTCAAAAGAGCATACGACAGAATCTCTTGTTACTTGTTCAGCAGAAGTCCAAAAAGGAAATGCACCAGAAGAAAGAAAAATACAAAGACTTTTTAGAAATCCAAATGTAACAAAATTAATAAAGAAAAGTAATGATTTTGGAGCAGGTGGAGTAGCTGTAGCTATTGGAGAATTATCAGATGGATTAATTATTAATTTAGATAAAGTACCTGTTAAATATTTAGGATTAAATGGGACAGAACTTGCTATTTCAGAATCTCAGGAGAGAATGTCAGTTGTAGTGGCAAAAGAAGATGTTCAATTATTCATAAAATTAGCAGAAGAAGAAAATATAGAATCTGTAGTAGTTGCTGAAATTACTGAAGAAGCTAGACTTATTATGAAATGGAAAGGCAAAGATATTGTTAATCTTTCAAGAGCTTTTTTAGATACTAATGGAGTTCGTTCAGAAACAGAAGTTGAAATTGAAGAATTTGAAAAAATAGATATTTTTAAAAATAAAATTTCAGGAAATAGTATAAAAGAGAAGTTTTTAAACAATCTTTCGAAAGATAATGTAGCTTCACAAAAAGGTATGGTTGAAATGTTTGATGCTACTATTGGTGCTACTACTGTACTTATGCCTTATGGAGGTAAATATCAATTAACTGAAACAGAAGCTAGTGTGCAAAAAATACCTTATTTAAATGGAGAAACTAATACTGCTAGTATTATGAGCTTTGGTTTTAATCCAAATATAAGTTCTTGGAGTCCTTTTCATGGTGCAGCATATGCAATGGTTGAATCTATATCTAAAATAGTTGCTGTAGGTGGAAAATGGCAAGGTATTAGATTTAGTTTTCAAGAGTATTTTCAAAGATTAGGAAATAATAAGAAAAATTGGGGAAAACCATTTTCAGCTCTTTTAGGAACTCTTTTTGTACAAAAAGGTTTTGAGCTTCCTGCAATTGGTGGGAAAGATAGTATGAGTGGTAGTTTTAATGATATTAACGTTCCACCAACACTTATATCTTTTGCTGTTAATACTGAAAATGCGGATAAAATTATATCAAATGAATTTAAAAAAGAGAATAACTATATTTATTTAATTAAGCATAATCCAACAGAAGATTTTATGCCTAATATAGAAGAATTAAAAGAAAATTATGATTATATATACAAAAATATTTCTGAAGGTAATATTATTTCTGCTTCAACAATTAAATTTGGTGGAGTTGCAGAAGCAGTTGCGAAAATGTCTTTTGGAAATAAAATAGGTTCACAATTAGATGAACAGTTTGTAGATAACATCTTTGATTTGGATTATGGTTCTATTCTTGTAGAATCGAAAATAGAATTAAAATATAAAAACGGATTGTTAATAGGAAAAACAACTAATTCTAACTTTATATCTATAGGCAATGAGAAAATAACTTTAGATGAAGCTTTAGAAGCTTGGACAAAAACTTATAAGAAAGTTTATCCAAGTGAAGTAGATTTAGAAAAAGGAAGATTAGAGATTAAAGATTATAGAAAAGATATTAATATTATATCAAAACCTATAGAAGGTAAGCCAAAAGTTTTTGTTCCTGTATTTCCAGGTACAAATTGTGAATATGATTCTATAAACTCTTTTGTAAAAGCAGGAGCAATAGCTGATTCAATGGTATTTAGAAATCAAAATTCACAGCAAATAATAGAGTCAATAAACGAAATGAAATCACATATAGATAGTTCACAAATAATTATGCTTTCTGGTGGATTTTCAGCTGGAGATGAACCTGATGGTTCTGGTAAATTTATAGCTAATATATTAACTAATAATCTTATTAAAGATGCTATTGAAAAGTTTTTAAAAAGAGATGGTTTGATACTTGGAATATGTAATGGATTTCAAGCTCTTATAAAAAGCGGATTACTTCCATATGGTAAAATTGGAGAAGTGAATTCTGAATCTCCTACATTAGCTAAAAATAATATAAATAGACATATTTCTAAAATAGTAAATACTAGAATTACATCTAATAAATCTCCATGGTTAAATGGAATTGAACTTGGTACAATACATAGCATACCAGTTTCGCATGGCGAAGGGAAATTTGTAGCAAATGAAAAACTTTTAAAATCGTTATTTGAAAATGGACAAGTTGCAACACAATATGTAGATTTTGAAGGTTATCCTAGTATGAATGGAACTTTTAATCCAAACGGCTCATATCAAGCAATAGAAGGTATTACAAGCTTAGATGGACGTATCTTAGGTAAAATGGGACATTCTGAAAGAGTAGGAACAAATGTTCATAAGAATATTTATGGAGAAAAAGAGCAAGGTTTATTTATTAATGGTGTAAAATATTTTAAATAATTAAAGAAACTACTTCTTTGTTAAGAGGTAGTTTTTTTATGTGGTCCTTTGTAGGGGCAATTCATGAATTGCCCTTACGATAAACAAACAAACAAACAAACAAACAAACAAACAAACAAACAAGTGAACTTTATTGTAAGAATACAGAAGTATATGTAATATAATGTTATGAAAAAAATATTCTTTTAAAATTTATAATTTTAAGGTATAATAGAAAAATCTAAATAGTTTAATATTAGTTAATATAAATTTAGGAGAAGAAAATGAAAATATCAATTATTTCTGATGATTTTACAGGAGCAAATGACGTAGGAATTCAAGTTAAAGAATATGGAGTAAAAGTATGCTCTACAATAAATATAAACAAAAATAGTTGTGATGTAAATGTTATTAGTACGGAAACTAGGAATGCAAAAGAAGAAGAGGCTTATAATAAAATTAAAAAAACATTTATAAAATTAAAATCAAATGGATTTGATAAATTTTATAAAAAGATAGATTCTACATTAAGAGGAAATATAAAATCTGAAATAGATGCTATTTTAGAAAATTTAGAAGATGAAGAACAAATATGTTTAGTTGCAGCATTTCCTAAAATGGGGAGAAAAATTTTAAATGGAATTCACTATTTATGGGATGAACCATTAATAAAAACAGAATTTGCAAAAGACCCAGTAGCGCCAGTGAAAGATGGAAATTTATTATCAAGAATAGGTAATAAAAAAAAAGAATTGATCAAACATTTTAAGTTAGATGATATTAGAAGTGAAGGATTTGCAAAAGAGATTAGAGAGTCAAAAAATAAAATTTTAATTTTTGACAGTGAAGTAGAAGAAGATTTGGAAAAAATATCTAAAATATTAGTAAATGAAAAAAAAGATAAATATGTAGTAGGTTCAGCAGGAGCTATAGAATATTTAATGAAATATTGGGGATATAAAAAAAGTAAAGTGTTAATTGTATCTGGGAGTTGCTCAAACAAAAGTATAAAACAAATAAATTATTTTGAGATAAAATATAAAAATAGTTTAGATATAATAAATTTAGATGTATTTAAAAGAGAAAATTTAAAATTAGATTTAAAAAAAGATATTTTAATAAAATCTTTAAGAAAAAGAGAAGAAATGGATTATGTATTAGAAAAATATAAAATTAATGGAATAGATAAAAAAGAAGCTACAAATATTATAAGTGATTATATTGCAAAAGAAACTATAAAAATAGTAAAAAAATATAATATAACAAAAATTATAATATTAGGTGGAGAAACATCCCTTAAAATAATAAAAAGTTTAAATATAAACGGTTTAGAGATAAGATTTAAAATAGATACAGGAGTTGTAATTTCAGAGAGTTTTAATAAAAAATATATGATAATAACAAAGCCAGGAGCATTTGGAGAAGAAGATGTACTGGAAAGAGGTTATAATGTATTAAAAAGTGTATAAAAATAAGACTATTTTAAGAGAAAAAACAAATAATTTAGTATAAATTTAAAAAAAGTGTAATGAAATTTAACAAAGTGCCGAGAATATAGATGTTAAATTTTTTTAGAGAGGGGTGATGTTTTGAGAAGAGCAGTTGTTGCAGCACTGTTAGTAGTACTTTTTAGTTACAGTTATTCAGGGATAAGTCAAGAAACTTTTAATAATATTTCATCTAGATTACTAGAAATGAAATCAGATTTAAAAGTAGACTTACATAAGAAAAATTATGGAAATGAAGTAGTTGGTACTTTTGAATTAAAAGGAGATAAAATAAAATTGTCATCTTTTATGTTACCTGTAAAAGGTAGAAAAAATCAAAAAAACTATAACATTACAGAAGAAAGAGATTTAAACAGTTTTAAATTGTTATCTTCTAATCAACTATTACCTAAATATTCTTATGGAAAAGAAAAAAATATGTTGCTAAAAGATATTGCTAAAACTACTGGCAAAGGATTAGCAGTTTTATTAGGGTTATTATTTGGAATGAAAATGTTTTTTTCAAAGAAAAAGAAAAAGAGAAAATCAAGAAAAACAGAAGAGAAAAAATCAAAAAAAGCAGCATAAAAAAAGAGAAGAAATTGATTTTAATCAATCTCTTCCTTTTTTTATGCAATTTTTTAATATTTTATTGTTTTTTCTCTTGAAATATTAACAATTTCTTCAATTGTTAAATCTTTAGGATAAACAGTATCAACATAATTAAAACTTATATTTCCAGGTCTAGGTATAATTATTCCTCTTGGATAAGCTTTATATGCACCATCTATTTTAGTTATTACAACTGGAATATCAAGTTCCTTACTTAATATAGCAAAACTTTTTTTATATTCTTTAATAGAGCCATCATTTGTTCTAGTTCCTTCTGGGAAAATAACAACATTTTTACCAGCTTTTAATATTGATGCAAGAGATTGTAAAGTTTCTTTTAATCCTTTATTAACATCAATAGGAATAATATTACTATGATCTTTAAAAAATATCATAAATTTAGATTTAAAATAATTTGATTTAGAGACAAAATATGTATTTTTTAATATTTTATCAGGCAAACTTCCAACTAATATGAAACCATCAAGAAAACTTTGATGATTTGCAATTAAAACAAACTGTTTATCTGTTGGGATATTTTTAATATTTTTATTTTTTAATCTAAAATATAACTTTAATATAGGCATAGAAAGCCATTTCGTTGCAAAAAGTAAAAATGGATTTTTAGGCAAATCATAATTTGGAGTGTTTTTTAATATATTTCCCCAATTTACAGTTGTATTTGTAATTTCTCCCTGTTTCCCTTCTATATATAAATATAATTTTTCAAGTGTAGGGTTATCAAATATTTCATCTTGCTCCATTTTTATTCCAAATGAAGTTTCTATAAATACTTGTAATTCTACTATATCCAATGAATCAAGTCCTAAATCAAGTTCTAAATGATTTTGTGGAAAAGGTTCTATATTTTTGTTTTCTTTTATATATTCTTTTAAAAGTTTATAATATTCAGATTCAGGTTCTTTTATCTCTATATTATCATCTCTTTTTATAAATTTATTTAAAAAGCTTTCAAGCTGAAATCTTCTAATTTTTCCAAGCCTAGTTTTAGGTAGTTCTTCTTGAACAATATCAAATTTCAAAATCTTTTTATAATTTGGAGCATCTTGGTTGTATTTATCTATAATTTTCCATTTTATAGTTTCATTTATATTAGTAACTCCATTCTGTACTAATTTTCCAAAGTCAGGAAAGATAATTGCATGTAAAATATTATTTTTTTCAATTACACCAATTTCTTTTATAAAATCTGATATTTTTAATATCTTTTTTTCTATATCTTCAGGATTTATATTTTTACCATTAGGAAGAACTATCATTTCTTTTTTTCTTCCAGTTATAAAGATAAAGTTTTCTTTATCTATATATCCTAAATCTCCTGTTTTTATCCATCCATCTTCTGTGATTGTATTTTTGGTAGCTTCTGGTTTATTATAATATCCTTTCATAGTATTGTTACCTTTATAATAAATTTCTCCATCAACTATTTTTATAGAGCTTCCAATTACTGGCTGTCCAACAGAACCTATTTTTATGTTATTTCTTCTATTATATGACATTATAGGACAAGTTTCAGTCATTCCATATCCTTCTGTAAGTGGAAATCCAAGGGTATAAAAGTCTTGAGCAACAGTTTTATCAATTTTAGCTCCACCAGAAACCATAATTTTAATATTTCCGCCAAAATTATCATGTACTTTTGAAAAGATTTTTTTTCTAATTTTAATAGAATTTATATTTTTAGCTAAGTTAAACATTGATTTAGCAATAAAGCTTTCATCTATTTTTTTCATAATACTATTATGAAAAAGTTCTAATAAACGAGGAACTCCAATAAATATAGTTACTCTGTTTTTTTGTAATGCTTCTAAAATATCAGTTGAAGCTAGACTTTTAGAAAAAACTATTGTAGCTCCAACATAAATAGGACCTAATAATGTTCCAGCAAGAGGTAGTATATGATGTAAAGGAAGTAGTGCTAAAAAAGTATCTTCTTTTTCAAACATTTTATCTTTTATTAATGAGTTCATTAAAAATTTAAAATTATTAACGGTAAGCATAACACCTTTTGGATCTCCAGTAGTTCCAGAAGTGTATAAAATCATCGCAGTATTATCCAACTTTGGAGTTTTAATATTTATAAAGTTAGATTTTTTTTCTATATTTAATTCATCAACATTTATAATATTTAACTTGTCTTTAAATTTTTCAGCTTTAGCTAAAGAACTGTTTGATACAAAAATAGTTTTGGCATTAGAGTCATTCATAACATATTCTAACTCTTTTTCATTAGAATTAAAATCAACAGGAATAGAAACTCCTTTACAATTCCAGATTGAAAAAAACGAATAAATCCATTCAGGCCTATTTTCCATAAAAATAATAGCTTTTTCATCAGTAGATAATTTTGTTAATTTAGAGTATTCATTAATAAAATTAGTAAGTTCAGAGTAATTAATTTTTAAATCTCCATAAACTATAGCAGTTTTATTATAATCTTTTATAAATTCCATATTTGTTTCCCCTTTCTTAAAAAACATATTTTTTAAAGCAATCATTATATTATACACAAAAAACAAAATATTTTCTACAATTACATTTTTCACAATATAATTTTTCCTGAATATGGTTATATAATATGAATAAAAGACGATAATTAAATTAGAACTGTATTTAAAAATACACAAGGGGGAGATTGAGATGTCAAATATCAACAGTCTTAATTCAACACAAATTGATACTTTGTTAAAATCAACAGAGTTAAAAGGAGGTGATAAGAGTAGTAATAATGAAAAAGAAGATATATCAAATTTTACAAAAAAAGATTTTTTAGATATTTCTAATCAAATTGATATAATAAATCAGCAAAATAGTAAAGTGAATAAAAAATATAGTGATTTAGAGAAAAAATTAGGAATAGATTCAAATAAATGGGGAGTAGATGCAGTATCAGATGATATTTTTAATTTTGCAAAAATAGTATATGATAAATATAAAATAAACCACAGTGAAGAAGAAAGTCAAAAAGTTTTGGACGATTTTTATAATTTAGCTAAAAAATCAATTACACAAGGGTATAATGAAGCAAAAGATTTTTTAGGTGCAGTATCAGAAGATGTAGCAGCATTAGGAAAAGCTACATATGATAGAACAATAGAAAAACTTGACAATTGGTATAAAAATGGTGGAGTTGAAAGTACAGATAAAACAGAAGAAAACAAAACAGAAAATTCAGAAACTAATAAAATTAAAAATAAAAACACAGAAGAAACTAAAAAAACATATGAAGATTATGACAAGAAAACAAAACAAATGTTAAAGGAATCAGAAATAATAAAAAATCAAGTTGTAGAATTATTGAAACAGAGTGGATTATATGCAAAAGAGACAGAAACAAAAAAATCTACTATAGATTATGAAGGATAATATTAATAAAAAATAATATTCCCATTTTCTTCTAAAAGGCTCAAGGTTCTTTTATGAAAATCATATAAAAAATTATGCCAAATGTATGCAATGTTTTAAGCAGTTTTATAACAAAATATGATAACATTATTTTTTAAACGTTCCTAAATAAAAAAATTAGCTTGACACTTAAATAAAGTTGTGATAAAATATTCTCCAACGCCGAGGTGGTGAAATTGGTAGACGCACTGGACTCAAAATCCAGCGGGGGTGACCTCGTGCGGGTTCAAGTCCCGCTCTCGGCACCATAAAAGAGATTAAAAATTGTATAGTATAAAAAGAGATACCTTAAGGTATCTCTTTTTATGTTAGAATAGGAAAAGTATAAATTTATTATTGTGACTATATTTGAGTTATAATAGTTGAACACTATCTTTTTTTATAAATTTAATTGGAAGTTTTTTTTAGATGTGATATAATTGAGTAGTAAAGAAAAAATGATAATTGACACTAGGGAAAAAATATTTATGTTTCATAAGCTAAACCGTATCTTATTTTTTTATTATAAAAAAGATTAAAAAAATTTTAAAATGTAATTAATATTTTATGAAAAGGGGTTATAGATGGCAGAGGGAAAAAGAGAATTAATAATGGATATAGCAGAAGAGATATTGATTAAAGCAAATTATAAAAGTATGACTACTTTACAAATAGCTAAAATTGGAAAGATTTCAGAAGCGACTTTATATAAATACTTTAAAGGGAAAAAATATATTTTTTTATCTGTATTAGAGAGATTTTATGATAATATATATAATAATTTTTTTGAAGGTGTAAATAGTGGGAATACAATTTCTAAAAATTTTTATTTTATAGGAGAAAATTTATATAACATGTTGAAAAATGAGAATATGTCATATAAGATCGTATATAAAGCATACTCTGAAATAGATGATGAAAAAATAAAAGAAGTTTTGAAAAGAATATTCAATGAGATATTATCTGGTATAAGAGAAGTTATTAATTGGGGAATCGAAAAGCATGAGATAGACATTAAAGAGATTGATGCAGAAATATTAGCAATGTCAATGTGGGGAGTAATAGATAGTATATTAAGAAAGCATATAGTAGATGATGAATGCGACATGGAAAGCGATTACTTTTTAAATTTAGGAGCTATCTTTTTTAATCTTTTGATAAAATAATTTTTTGGAAACGACTTAAAAATAATAAGAAATAACAAAAGAACGTTTAAAAAATAATATTCTAAAATAGGCAAGGTGTTTTTTTTTAATTTTTTTAAATAAAATATGGAGGTTTTGTAATATGAAAAAAATTAATTTATTAGTAATAGTAATTTTGTTGGTGATAGTTGGTGGATGTTTTAGTAGTGAAAATATTAATATTAATGATGGAACGATAACGTTAAATGAAAAAATAGAAGTTGCAAAAGAAGAAGTAGAATTAAAGATAGAAGGAATAGTAGAAGGTAAATATTATATAGAAACAATAGGAGATGTGTACTGTAATATTTATAATGAAACGGGGGAAGAAATTTCTGGTTTAAATTTAATGAATACATTAAAATCCGGATATTATATAAAAACTCATAATTCGGGAACAATAGAAATAAAATCAAAAGAGTATGTGCCATTAATAGAATTAAATGAAATAAAAACAGTATCAGGAAACAAATTATTTAAAATAAGAGAAGGCGTATCAGAAGACCAATATTATATAGAAACGACGAAAGATGTATGTTATGGAATATATGATGAATCTGGGGATAGAGTTGATTTTAATTTAATGGATAAATTAAAACCTGGCTATTACATAAAAACTTATAATTCAGGAACAATAGAAATAAAATCCAAAGATTATACACCATTAATAGGATTAAATGAAATAAAAACAGTATCAGGAGACAAATTATTTAAAATAAGTGAAGGTATATCAGAGGGCCAATATTATATAGAAACGACGAAAGATGTGATTTATGGAATATATGATGAATCTGGAAATAGAGTTGATTCTAATTTAATGGATAAATTAAAATCTGGCTATTACATAAAAATTTATAATTCAGGAACAATAGAAATAAAATCCAAAGATTATACACCATTAATAGGATTAAATGAAATAAAAACAGTATCAGGAAAAAAATCATTTAAAATAAGAGAAGGCGTATCAGAGGAGCAATATTATATAGAAACGACGAAAGATGTAGGTTATGAAATATATGATGAATCTGGGGATAGAGTTGATTCTAATTTAATGGATAAATTAAAATCTGGCTATTACATAAAAACTTATAATTCAGGAACAATAGAAATAAAATCCAAAGAGTATACACCATTAATAGGATTAAATGAAATAAAAACAGTATCAGGAAAAAAATCATTTAAAATAAGAGAAGGCGTATCAGAGGAGCAATATTATATAGAAACGACGAAAGATGTATTTTATGAAATATATGACGAATCTGGAAATAGAGTTGAGTCAGCAATGAATATATTAAAATCTGGCTATTACATAAAAACTTATAATTCAGGAACAATAGAAATAAAAGAGAGATAAAAATTTATTTTTCACCTCAATTTAAGCAAACCTATATTAAATCAAAATTGAGTTATAAAAAGTTATGACTTTTTATAACTCAATGGCTATTCTTTAAACTTAATTGTAAAATAATTTTATAAAAAGTATTGACTTTTAATCAAAAATGTAGTAATACTTATATTAGAAAAAGGGAATAAAAAAATTCCCTTTTAAATTTTAAAGATGTTGCCCCAAAATGGAAATCAAATTTAGTTTTGGAACAATATTTTTTTAAAGTTTTGTGTTCTGAAATTAAATTCAAATTCAAAAATGGAATAAAAAAGAAGCGGGGGGTGCTTAAAATGAAAAATGAAGAGAAAGAAGTTACAAATGAGAATGAAGAGGATATTTTATATTTATTACAACTATTTGAAGCGTATTGCTAAGGGGGAGAGAAAAATGAAAAAAGTAATAATTGGATTGCTAATGGTATTTTTTCTAGTAGTGGAGACTTTTGCTGCAACTGGTGAATCTTACTTAAATAAATATATGATGATGGCTGTAAAAAAAGGAGATATTGCAACAATTAGATTATTGAAAGAAAAAGGCGCTAATCTGAATATAAAAGATAGAAAAGGGAATTCTTTGCTAATGCTTTCTATATATTTAGGGTATGATGATATTTTTGAATATTTAGTAAAAAACGGAGCAAATTATTTATTAACAGATAATAGTGGAAGAAGTCCATTAATACTTTCTATATATTTAGACAGAGGAAACATGATTAATTATATGCTTGATAGTGGACTATTAGAAGGATTAAATATAAAAGATATAAGTGGAAAAACAGCATTAATGATTGCAGTTGCAAAAGGAGATAAAAAATTAGTAACTAAACTATTGAAACTTGGAGCAAATCCTAATGAAAAAGATAAATTAGGGAGAACGCCTCTTGCAGAAGCAATGGATTTAAATCTTCCAGAAATAACTAAAATTTTATTAGAAAATCAAGGAAAAGCAAATCATTCTATAGACAAAGAGAGAGACTTGCTTAGATATGCAACTTTTTCTGGAGATGCTGGTATAATAAGAAATATGCTTGCGGAAAAAAGAGAAACTACAGAGTCAGATAGTAAATATGCAATAGTAATAATAGAAAGAAATATATTTTTGAAAAAATATTAAGGAGTGTCTTAAAAAAATTATAAGTGGGGGTGTAATATAATGAAGAAAAATTCGATTAATTTAATCGTGATAATATGTATATTTGTAATTATTAACTTAGTGATTTATCCTGTGGATACCCCTAAAAAAATTAAATCGATAGAAAAATATAAAGTTATAAATGGAGAAAATATTCGAAAAGAGATAGATGACTATTTAGAAAAAGCATTTAAAGATATAGAAGGAGAATATAAAAAAATAGATGAATTAAAATTAGAAACTGAAAATTATTTAGAAAAAGCTAAACAGGATGCCCAAAATGCTAGAAGAGAAAGGCAATTAGCTGAAAAAGAGAGAATAAGTTTACAGGAAGAGAGAAAAAAAGCTGAAGAAGAGAGAATTAAAGCTGAAGAAGAGAGGCTCAAAGCAGAAAGAGAAAGAATAAAAATTGAAGAAGAAAAAAGAATGTTTGATGTGCGAAAGAAAGAAAATATTATCTATGAATATAATGATTATAAAATGCAAAAATATATTAATAAAATAATATCAAGAATGGTTACAAATCCTAACATTATAAAAGATGTTATAAAATATTTTGAAGAAGGAAAAATTGTTGAAAGTGAAGCAAAAGTAATAGTTTTAAATAAATTAAAAGAAATTTTAAAAGAGAATAGGGGAAAAGAAATTAATCCAAAAGCTGAAAGAGAATATCAAAGTTATTTGCAATGGAAAACAGTTAAAAATAATTTGATAAATATAATTGAAAGAAAAGATTTTGATATTAAAAAATTAAAAGATGCTATAAATTATATAAAAAATGATGTAGATGTTGAATATAAAAAAAATATAGAAAATATAATGGAAGAAGAGCTAAAACAGTTAAAAATTGAAAAAAATATTGGAGAGAAAAAATAATAAATTTAGTGTGGGAATTAATAAAAAAAGAAAGGTGCTTAAATTTAAGCACCTTTCTTTTTTAACTTTATATTGTCCTATTTAATTTTTCTAAACTAATTTTAGCATATTTTAAAAGTATCTCATTATTATTAGATTTAATAAATTTTTCTAATAAATCTATATATTTTTTATTATTAGAGTTTCCAATTATAATAAGTGCATTTCTTTTTAAAGTATTAGCTCCAGTCCAACCAATTGGAGTGTTAGAATAAAATTTTTTCAATTTTTTATTGGACATGAATAAAATTTTCTCAATAGAAATATATAAATTATTTAAAATTTTAAACTCTTTTATTGGAGAAGAAGATATATTTTTATTCATAGGACATACATCTTGGCAGATATCGCATCCCCAATAATTATTATAAATCAATTCAGGCGAAATATTATTTTTAGTAGTTGTTAGATATGCAATACATTTTGTAGCCTCAAGTTTAAAATCGCCTAAAATAGCAGAATTAGGACAACTAGTTTTGCATAAATTACATTTATTACAGAGTAAATTAAATTCTTCAGATAATTCAGTAGGCGCTAATTCTAAATCAGTTAAAATTTCTCCTAAAAAGATAAAAGAACCATATTTTTTTGTATATATTAAAGAATTTTTTCCATAAAGTCCAATTCCGCTATTTTTCGCTATCTCTTTTTCAAAAAGTGGATTTGAGTCTACATATATTTCAAATTTATTATTAGGATATATATTTTTTAATTCAATTATTATTTTTTCTAAAATATTATTTGCAACATGATGATAGTCTAATCTTAAAGCATATTTTGATATTTTATATTCTTTGTATTCTGGAATATTTCCATTGTTATATGGAAATGCAATTGAAATAATAGATTTGATATTTGGAAAAATATTATTTAAATTAGATCTTTTGTTAAAATCTTTTTCATCAAATTCAACAATATGATTATCAGCTAATTTTGAATTAAAAATATTTTTTAAATATGAAAAGTCAGTTATATTTGTTATTCCATATACGTCTATATTATAATTTGATAAAATTTTATTTAACATAACGATTACCTCTAAATTTTAAATTCCCCATCATCATTAAAAAAATTTAAAATGATAATGGGGTTCATATTTTATTTTGATTTTTTCAAATCATTTCTAAATCATTGTGTATTTTAAAACAAAATCGGAAGGTTATTTTTAAGCCGTTTCTTAGTAAATATTTCCAACTAATCCGACAGCTTTTTTTACTTCTATAATTTTTTCTGTTGCAACACTACGAGCTTTTTCAGCACCATCTTTTAAAACTTTTTTTACATAATCCATATTATTAACTAATTCTTCTCTTCTTTCTCTATATGGTTTAAAATATTCTAAAATTATTTCTAAAAGTTCTTTTTTAGCATGACCATATCCATAATTTCCACCTAAATATTTTCGTCTCATCTCTTCAAGTTGAGTTTCTGTTGCAAACAATTTATATAAAGCAAAAACATTACAGATGTCAGGATTTTTAGGTTCTTCTAATGGAGTGCTGTCAGTTACTATTTTCATAATTTGCTTTTTCAAAGATTTTTTAGGAGCAAACATCTCTATTGTATTGTTATAACTTTTTGACATTTTTTGCCCATCTATTCCAGGAACGACAGCCATTGTATCTTTTATTAATTCTTTTGGAAGCTTGAAAATATCCCCATAAATACTATTAAATTTAATTGCAATATCTCTTGCCATCTCCACATGTTGCTTTTGATCTTTCCCAACAGGTACTATATCAGAATTATAAATTAAAATATCAGAAGCCATTAATATAGGGTAAGTAAATAGCCCGTGATTTGCAGCAATTCCTTTTGCTACTTTATCTTTATAAGAATGAGCTCTTTCTAAAAGTGCTATTGGAGTTACATTACTTAAAATCCAAGTTAATTCTGTAACCTCTGGTACATCTGATTGTAAAAATAGTGTAGATTTTTCTGGATCAAGTCCAAAAGCTAAATAATCTAAGACTACATCATATGTGTTTTTAGTTAATTGTGCTGGACTTGGATGAGATGTAAGCGCATGGTAATCAGCAATAAAATAAAATCCATCATATTTAGATTGAAAATCAATAAATTGTTTGATTGCACCAAAGTAATTGCCTATATGTAAAGTCCCACTTGGTTGAATTCCTGATAAACTTCTCATAATTAAATCCTCCTAATTGTTATATTTTTTACTCTAATTATTATTGTGATTTATTTTAACATTTTAAATAAAAATTTTCAATAAATAAAAAGGAAAATAAAAATTTTATTGTATAATATATTGTAAAAAATGAAAAATTAGTATAATATATGTAATGAAATACGAAAATGGGAAAAATGAAGACAAATAGGGGGGCTTTATGGGGAAAAAGACAGTAGCTTTAATTTTAGCAGGTGGAGCAGGAACTAGGTTGGATATTTTATCAAAGCATAGAGCAAAGCCGGCAGTACCATTTGGTGGAAAATATAGGATAATAGATTTTGCTTTAAGCAATTGTGTGAATTCTGGGATTTATACAGTTGGAATTTTAACACAATATTTGCCTAGATCATTAAGCGAACATATTGGAATAGGTAGACCATGGGATTTGGATAGGTCATTTGGCGGAGTAACTTTATTACCACCATATCAAAGATCAGAAGGGGATTGGTACAATGGTACAGCTAATTCGGTATACCAAAATTTAAATTATGTAATGGATCATAAAAGTAAAAATACTTTAATTCTAGCAGGAGACCATATTTACAAAATGAATTATCAAAAAATGATTCGTAATCATGAAAAAACAGGTGCTGATTTAACAGTTGCAGTAAAGGAAGTTCCAATGGAAAATACGAGTCAATTTGGTATATTAGAGGTTGATTCGGAAAATAAAATTATAGAATTTCAAGAAAAACCAAAAGAAGCAAAAAGTAATTTAGCTTCTATGGGAATATATATATTTAAAACAGAATTATTAAAAGAGTTATTATTGAAATATTGTGGTCCAAATGGTGGAGAAGATTTTGGAAAACATATAATACCTAAAATGATAGGAGAATATAAGGTTTTTGCATATAAATTTAAAGGATATTGGAGAGATGTTGGAACAATAGAAGAATATTGGAAAGCTAATATAGAACTTGTAAGTGATTATCCGCCAGTAGATTTATATGAGGAAGATTTTAAAATTCATACAAAAAGTGAAGAGTTGCCACCAGTTAAATTTGGAAAAGAAGGTTCAGCAGTAAGAAGTCTTATATCGAATGGGTGTAGAATTAATGGGAAAGTAGAAAATAGTGTAATATCTCCAGGAGTTGTTGTGGAAAAAGGAGCTGTTGTAAGAAATTCTATTATTTTTAATGGAACAATAATAAATAAAGATACTATAATAGATAGAAGTATAATAGATAAAAAAGTTGTTATTGGAAAAAATTGTAGAATAGGGATAGGAACGGATTATACTCCAAATAAAGAAATTTCGGAAAAACTTTATAGTGGAATAAATTTAATAGGAAAATTTGCTTGTGTTCCTGACTCTACATATATAGAAAGAAATTGTAGGATTATGTCAAGAGTAGAAGAGAGTGAATACAAATCTAATAGAGTAAGAAGTGGTGGGAATATTCATTCTGAAAAAGAAGGTGGGATTTTTGATATGTTTTTGATATAAGATGAAGCATAGCTCATTTTTTATTTGTTAGGAGAGTATAAATTTGTCCAGAAAATAAGCTACGCCATTTTTTTGAAATATGAGATTTTTCAAGGCAAAATTTTTCAGAAGCCAAAAATTTAGAAAAATATTTATACTCTACCAGATTAAAGCGTAGCTTATTTTTTTATATATGAAGAGAGAATAATTTATAATTGGAAATGAAAAAATAGTCGATGAATAAAAATAGTTGATATAAATTTTGAAATTGTATATAATAATTTTGAGATATTAAAAAACTAAAATATGGAGGTATAAAAAAATATGTTAAAGTATGTTGTAGGAATTGATGTGGGTGGAACAAATATAAAAGCTGGAATATTAAAAAATAATGGAGAAATATTAAAGACTTATTCTATTAAGACAGAAGCTTTTAATGGTGCAGAGGATGTTTTGAATAGAATAAAAAATCTTGTGGAGAAAATGTTAGATGAAAATAATGTTTATAAAGCAGATGTTTTGGGAATAGGGATGGGAATACCTGGTCCAGTAAATACTGATACAGGTGTTGTTAATTTTTGTGCAAATATGGTTGGATGGGAAAATTTTCCAGCAGCAGAAAAATTGGAAAAATTAACAGGATTAAAAGTAAAAGTTGGAAATGATGTAAACGTAATAACACTTGGAGAAGATTGGCTTGGTGCTGCAAAAGGGTATAAAAATGTATTAGGAATAACATTAGGGACAGGAATAGGTGGAGGAATAATTTTAAATGGACACCTTATATCAGGGACAAATGGAGCAGCAGGAGAAATTGGACATATGAAAGTAATTGAAGATGGAAAGCTTTGTGGTTGTGGACAAAAAGGATGTTGGGAAGCTTACGCATCTGCAACAGGATTAGAAAGAGAAGCAGTATCAAGATTAAGAGTGAATAGAGATACTTTAATTTGGGAAGTTGTAAATGGAAATTTTTCAAAAGTAAATGCAAAAGTTATATTTGATGCTGCTAAGAAAGGCGATAAGTTTGCACTTGATTTAGTTGACTATGAAGTTAAATATTTATCTATAGGATTGTCTAATCTTATAAATATACTTAATCCTGAAATAGTTGTAATAGGCGGCGGAGTTAGTTTAGCAGGAGATATATTATTTAACAAATTAAACAAAGCTTTAGAAAAAGATACGTTAAAAGTATCATTAGATGCTGTGAAAATAGTACCAGCAAAACTTGGAAATAGTGCAGGCCTTGTAGGAGCAGCTGCATTAATTGTTTTGGGATAAATTTTTTTAAATATATAGTAATATTAAGAAAAGACGAGAATTTAATTTTATTCTCGTCTTTTTCTAATTTAGTGGTAAAGCATAAATTTATTCAGAAAATAAGCTATGCTGTTTTGTTAATTGTACTTTTCATAAACTTATAAGACTATATTTTATATTACCTATTGTTTCACCTGTAAGGGCAATTCACGAATTGCCCATCTTTACAATCTGGAGCTTTATTTTTAATCTTAATACAAGAGATTTCTTTTAACTTTTAACTTTTAACTTTGAACAGCCCTGTTTACTAAAATCCCTGAAAAAAACTATAATGTTTTTTTGAAATGTACAATTTTTCGAGACAAAATTTTCTTAAAATCCAAGAATTTAGAAAATATTTATAATTTGTAAAACGAAATATATCTTTTTTTTAAATGTTTTTGCAAAAAAACAATTAAAAAAAGATATAAAATAGGATAAAAAATTACCATTTATATATTTTTTTAAAGCTGGAGCCTATATTTTTCAATACTTGGCTGATAATGTGTCTAATAATGGTAAAAAAATACTCAATAAGTGTTGACAAAACGAATTCTATGTTGTATAATCTATAACAACAAGAAGTTAGTTAGGAGAGATAACAATGGAGAAGGTTGTTGATGAACTACAAAAATTTAATTTATCAAAAATAGAAGCGACAGTGTATTTAACACTTGTTAGGTATTCTGGTTTGAACGGTTCTCAAATTTCAAAACTATTAAATGCGAATAGAGGTTCTGTATATTCAGCATTAAATAGTTTATATGATAAGGGTGCTGTTTATTTAATGCCAGGAGAAAAAAAAGTATATAAAGCTAAAAAACCTGAAATTTTTATTGAAAACTTAAAAAATAAATATATAGAAGATTATAAAAATTCTGCGGAAGTGTTAAAAGATGAGTTTTCAAAATTTGAATCAGTAAAAACGCAAGAACAAGAGTATTGGAATATAAAAGGGCAGAATAATTTTATATTAAAAGCAAAAGAGCTATTATTTTCTGCTCAAGAAGAGATCTATATAAATACTAACTATAATTTAAGAGCTTTTAGTGAAGAGTTTAAGGAATTGAATTCTAGAGGAGTAAAAATAATTATGTTTTCTCCAGAAAAAATTGAGACAGAGTTTAAATTTATAGAGCTTTATTCGTTAGGACAAGAACCAGATGTAATAAATAAAAAAATGATGTTAGTTGTAGATGATAGCGTGGCTTTGATTATGAGTGGGAAGGCTACTGGAGAATTTATAGGAACTTTTACAAGTAATAAATATTTGGTAGAAATAGTTTCGGAGCATATTCACTATGATATATATATGTTGAAAATTGGTCAAAAATTTGGCTCTAGTTTATTTAAAGATATCAAATTGAAGACGCACCATGAAGAAAATTTTATAAATAAAATAATAGATGGTGTTAAGAATGCGGAAAAAAATAAAAAAAAATTAAAACTTAAAAAATAAATTTTGGAATCTATTTTAAGAAGGGAGTGGTGTTATAAGAAGAAGATATTTTTTACCATAGTATCAAAGTTTACATACAAAAAAAGAGGAGGTAGAAAGGATGAAAAAAAGTATTTTAATGGGAGTATTGGCAGTTTTTTTGATTGGTGTATTTGGAGTAGAGGCTCAAGGTGGAGTATTTGATTTCTTATTTAAAAAGAAAGCAAATAATGGTGCTGTAAAAATAGGATTTTTATTAAAAACAATGCAAGAAGAAAGATATCAAAAAGATAAAAGGTACTTTATAGAAAAAATAAAAGCATTAGATCCAAAAGTAGAAGTAGTATTTGATTCAGCAAATAATGATGAACAAGCACAAATGGCAAAATTTGAAAATATGCTTGCAAAAGGTGTTAAAGTTATAGTATTACAACCAGTTAATACAGGTACAGCAGGAAATATGGTTAAAAAAGCACATGAAGAGGGAGTAAAAGTAGTAGGATATGATTCTATGCTTGTAAATGGACCTTTAGATGTTCATATTACACAAGATAGTTGGGCTGTTGGTAAATTACAAGGTGAAGCAATGGTTGAATGGTTAAAAGCTAAAAAAGGATCAGTAACAGGAAATGTAGCATTAATTATGGGACAACCTGGAGATTCTAATGCAGCAGCAATGAGTTCAGGAGCATTAACAATAATAAACGAAAATCCTGGATTAAAATTAGTTGCAAAACAATCACATGAAGGATGGGCTCCAGATAAAGCAATGGCTACTGCAGAAAATGTATTGGCAAAATATAATAATAATGTAGATGCTTTTATTTGTAACAATAGTGGAATGGCAAGAGGAGTAATAGCAGCATTAAAAGCTCAAGGATTAGCAGATGCTTCAAAAGTATTTGTAGCAGGTTCTGATGCGGATCTTCCAAACCTTAGATATGTGGCTCAAGGTGTACAAGCAGTAGAAATATTTAAAGCAGTAAAACCTTTGGCAGAAACAGCAGCTGAAGTTGCATATAAATTAGCAATGAATCCTAAAGGTAGTGTAGAATCTACTATTAAATATGATAAAAAAATAAACAATGGATATATGGATGTTCCTGTAATAGTAACTCCAGTATACAGAATAACAAAAGATAACTTAGATGTAGTAGAAAAATCAGGATTTCACACTCATGCTGAAATCTTTGGAAAATAAGATATAAAAAAGTAAAAAAAATGTCCTGTTGTCAACTATTTGGCAACAGGATAATTTAAAACTTGTGCAATATAAATCAAGACATAAGATTCGAACTATAAAACAGATGTTTTGTATTGCAAAGGTAATAAATTATAAAAAACTAAAAAAGAAGGTGAGAATGTGTCTGAAGTAGTGTTACAAATGAAAAATATCATTAAAGATTTTCCAGGAGTAAGAGCATTAGATAAAGTTAATTTTGAGGCAAGTAAAGGCGAAGTTTTAGTGCTAGCAGGAGAAAATGGTGCAGGAAAATCTACACTTATGAAAGTTCTTAGTGGAGTATGGGCATATCCTAGTTACGAAGGGGATATTTATCTAAAAGGTCAATTAGTAAGATTTAAAAACACGAAAGAGGCTGAAGCAGCTGGAGTGGCTATAATTCATCAAGAATTAAATCTTATTCAAGATTTAACAGTTGCGGAAAATGTTTTTTTAGGAAGGCAACCAGGTAAATTTGGAACAGTTAATTGGAATGAAGTAAACTCTAGAGCTGAAGAAATTTTAGAGAGATTAAATATTAAAGGAATTAAAGCATCAGATAAAGTTGGGTCTTTGACTGTAGGACAACAACAAATGGTTGAAATTGCCAAAGCTTTATCAATTAATGCTGAAGTTTTGGTATTTGATGAACCTACATCAGCACTTACAACAAGAGAAACAAAAGAGCTATTTAGAGTTATAAATGATCTAAAAAAACGAGATGTATGTATGATATATATTTCTCATAAAATGGATGAATTTGAAATTGTAGGAGATAGAGTTCAAGTATTAAGGGATGGGCAAACAATAGGTGAAGCTACTAAAATAAAAGATACAACTTTGGATGAGATAATAACAAAAATGGTTGGAAGAGACATAAAAGATATGTTCCCAAAAGTTGAATCTAAGATAGGAGGCAAAGTTTTAGAAGTTAAAAACTACGATGTTGATCATACATATTTACCAGGAGAGAAAAAAGTAAAAAATGCTAATTTCGAAGTACATGCAGGAGAAGTAGTTGGAATGGCAGGGCTTATGGGAGCTGGTAGAACAGAATTAGTAACAGCAATATTTGGTGGAACTCCAGAATTAGGTAGAGGTGAAGTATATTTAGATGGGAAAAAATTAAATATAAAATCACCAAAAGATGCTATAGAAGCAGGAATTGCTCTTGTTACGGAAGATAGAAAATTATTTGGATTATTTCTTGATAAAGATATAATGTTTAATACTACAACTTCTTCTAGGACATTAGGTAATATTTCAAATTCTTTAGGTATGATAAATTTTTTAGAAGCAAGAAAAATAACAGAGAAATATGTAAAAGAAATAAATGTTAAGACACCAGGAATAGATGTTCCTATTAGTAACTTAAGCGGAGGAAATCAACAAAAAGTTATAATTGGGAAATGGCTTGCAACAAAGCCTAAAGTTTTAATACTAGATGAGCCAACAAGAGGGATAGATGTAGGAGCTAAAGTTGAAATATATAAACTTATAAATAAGCTAGCAGCAGAAGGAGTAGCAATTATAATGATATCTTCTGAATTGCCAGAAGTAATGGGGATGAGTGATAGAATTTTGGTAATGACAGAAGGAGAGATAGTTGCAAATATAAAAAGAGAAGAAGTAACAAAAGAAAAAGTAATGGCTTATGCTACAGGAAATTTTAGAGAGGAGATGTGAGATGAAAAAATTTTTAAAAAGTAATGCAACTTTAATAGCTTTGTTAGTGATGTGGGTGATTTTAGCAGGAATATCAGATGTATTTTTTACACCAAGAAATTTAAGTAACTTGACACTACAAGTAACAACTATAGGGATAATAGCAGTTGGGATGACAATGGTAATATTATTAGGAGGTATTGATTTATCGGTTGGATCTTTAGTTGGATTATCAGCGATAATAGTTACCTTATTAATGCATCATGGAGTTAATGTATGGTTAGCAATAATAATTGATATTTTAATAGTTGGAGTATTAGTAGGGCTTTGGAATGGATTTTGGATTGCAAAATATAAAATGCCGCCATTTATAGTAACACTTGCCATGATGACAGTAGCAAGAGGAACTGCAATGGTGTTATCAAATGGAAGTTCTGTACCAGTAACTGATTCAGTTTTTCCATTAATTGGAGGAGCATTTATTTCAAAATCTTTATCAAGTATTTTATTATTAATAGGAGTAGTGTTTGCAATATATGGGATTATGAATGGTGTTAAGCAAAAAAAGAAATACAATATAAAGGTTAATAATGGAGAAATTATATATAATATAGTTTTAACAATATTAGGATTTGGATTTGCATTTATGGTATTTGAGGGATATAAAGGTATACCTTTTGCAGTTGCGATATTTATAGCAGTAGTCTTTGCAGGAGTGTTTATATTAAGAAAAACAAAATTTGGAAGAAATATTTATGCTACTGGTGGAAATGAAGAAGCTGCTAGATTATCAGGAATTAATATATTTGGAGTTAATTTAAGTGTATATACATTAATAGCTATACTATCAGCTATATCAGGAATAATATTAGCTTCTAGACTTAATGGAGCATCTCCAAATTTGGGAACTATGTTTGAGCTAGATGCCATAGCATCAGTTGCAATTGGAGGTACAAGTTTAAGTGGTGGTTCTGGAACAATTACAGGAACAATAATAGGAACACTTATAATAGGAACATTAAATAATGGAATGAGTTTAATGGGAATAAGTTCATTTTATCAATTAATTGTAAAAGGATTAATAATCTTATTAGCAGTTTGGTTTGATGTAGCAAGTAAAAAGAAAAAAGCGTAAATTTTAAAAGATAATATTTTCAAAGGCAATACATTTGATGTATTGCCTTTAAAAATTTAAGAAAATTAAAAAAAATATTGAAAAAGAGTTTCCTGTGTAGTATAATTGGATTAACACACTACAGAAATAGAACAGGAGGGGTAATTTTATGGAGATGTTAGGAATTATTTTAGCAGGTGGAAGAGGTTCAAGACTTGATATTTTATCATATCATAGAGCGAAACCGGGGGTACCTTTTGCAGGGAAATTTAGAATTATTGATTTTGCATTAAGTAATTGTGTTAATTCAGGCATTTATGATATTGCAATTTTAACTCAATATTTACCATTGTCTTTAAATGAACATATTGGAATGGGAAATCCGTGGGATTTAGACAGGAAAAATGCAGGAGTAACATTATTACAGCCATATACAGGATTAAGTAAAAAAGGTTGGTATATGGGAACTGCAGATGCAGTATTACAAAATCTTCGTTATCTTAAAAGAAAAAATCCAAAGTATACTTTGATATTATCAGGAGATCATGTTTATAAAATGGATTATAAAAAAATGTTGGATTTTCATAAAAAAAATGGTGCTTCTCTTACAATAGCTTCTCAAAGAGTTCCAATGGAAGATGCTCATAGATTTGGACTGTTGGAATATAATGATAATATGAAAATAGAAGCGTTCAAAGAAAAGCCAGAGAATCCTACTACTAATTTGGCTTCTATGGGGATATATATATTTAATACAGATGTATTAATAAAAAAATTAGAAGAGAATAGAGATATTCCAGAATTGGACTTTGGAAAACATATAATACCTGGAATGATAAATGAAGATGAAGTATATGCATATGAATTTGAAGGATATTGGCAAGATGTAGGGACTTATGATTCTTATTGGGAAGCGAATTTGGCATTAACAGAATCATATGAAAAGATAGAATTAGATATGTATGATAAGGATTGGCTTATACAAACTAGAAGTGAAGAGAAACCTGGAGTAAAATTTGGAATTAATACTAAAGCTGTACAAAGTATAATCTGTAATGGATGTATAATTACAGGAGAAGTAGAAAAAAGTGTATTAGGACCAGGAGTAGTTGTAGAGCCAGGAGCAGTAGTAAAAAATTCAATAATATTTAATGATACAGTTATAAAAAAAGGCGCAATAATAGATAGAGCGATAATAGATAAAGAAGTTGTGATTGGTGAAAATTGTAAAATAGGTTATGGTGACGATATGACACCAAATGAAGAAAAACCAAAATTATTAAGTAGTGGATTAACTGTAATAGCAAAAGGAGTAAAAGTTCCATCTAATACAATAATAGGTAGAAACTGTAGGATATTTTCAAAAGTTAAAGAAGAGGCTTTTTCTTCAGGAAATATTAAAAGTGGAACTACAATAGAACCGTTAGAAAAAACAGAAGATTAGAAAATTACGCAGCTTAAAAGAGCTGCGTTTTTTTGAAAAAAAATTGATTTCTTGTAAATGACAAGGTATAATTTGCATTAGAAGAGGTTAAAGAATTGAAAATGGAGGGATTTTATGAAAATTTTATATGTTGCATCAGAAGTAGTGCCATTTATAAAAACAGGTGGATTAGCAGATGTAGCGGGAGCATTACCAAAAGCATTAAAAAAATTAGGGAATGATGTAAGAGTTATATTGCCATTATATAAACAAATTAATGAAGATTATAAAAAAGATATGAAAGTGGTAGCAGAGTTTAATATGGAATTTGGAGGAAAACAAGAAAAAACTATAATAAAAAAAATTGATAACTATGATTTTCCAGTTTACTTTTTAGAAAATAGTTACTTTTTTGAAAGAGAAAATTTATATGAAAATGATGATAGAGATATACAGTTTTCTTATTTTTCGAAAGTAGTATTGGAAATATTAGATAAAATAGATTTTATTCCTAATGTTATTCATGCGAATGATTGGCAAACTGGATTAATAAGTTTAATTTTGAAAAAAGAATATCCACAATATAAAGAGATTAAAACAGTATATACAATACATAATTTGAGGTATCAAGGTTTTTTTGAAAATAATATTAGTGATTATTTTAATTATGAAGAAATAAAAGATAAAAAATATTTGAATTTTATGAAACTCGGAATATTAAATTCTGATATATTAAATACAGTTAGTAAAACATATGCTAAAGAAATTCAAACAGATTATTTTGGAGAAGGGTTAAATAATATACTGAAAAGCAGAGCAAAGGATTTATATGGAATTGTAAATGGGATTGATATGGATTATTTTAATCCAGCAACGGATAAAACAATATTTAAAAATTATGATAGTAAAAGTATAAATGACAAATATGAAAATAAACTAGGTATGCAAAAAGAAGTTGGATTAAAAGAAGACAAAAATACTCCTATTATAGGTTTAGTATCGAGATTAGTTCCAGAAAAAGGATTGGATTTAATAGTTCATGTTTTTGATGAAATTTTAAAAGATGATGTTCAATTTATAGTTTTAGGTTCTGGAATGGATAAATATGAGGATTATTTTTTAGATTTACAAGAGAAATATCCAGATAAAGTTAGAGTAAAAATAGGATATGATGCGAATTTTGCAAATAAAATTTATGCATGTAGTGATATGTTTCTTATGCCTTCGTTGTTTGAACCATGCGGACTTAGTCAATTAATAAGTTTAAGATATGGAACATTGCCAATAGTAAGAGAAACGGGTGGATTAAATGACACAGTGTTATCTTATAATGAAGATACGGATGAGGGAAATGGATTTAGTTTTACAAATATAAACGCTCACGATATGATGTATACAATAAAAAGAGCAATAGATTTTTATAAAAACAGAAAAGATATATGGAACAAATTACTGTTAAGAGCAATGGAAGGAGATTATAGCTGGGAAAATTCTGCAAGTGAATATATGAAGCTATATGAAAAGTTAATACTAGAGAATAATAAAAATTAATAAGTGATTTATTTGAAAAACCAGAACGTTTCTATTTATTTTAGCAAACAACTTTAAATAGTTTATTTTTTCTAGAAAAACAATGTAATAATAGGAGGTATGAATTATGGAGAAAAATATTAAATTGGAAAAATTAAAAAAAAGTAAAAAAGCAAAGAAGAAAGTAAAAAAAGTAAAAAAAGAGAATAGGCTTAGAGACAAAATGGCAACAAAATTTATTCTATTTTTATCATTGATAATTATAGTTGTAATGGCAACTATGAGTGTATCAATAACAGGTATATTTAATAATTTTGCAAAAAATACAATAGAAGGGCAGTTAATGGATAAAATATTAGATGAAGCAAAATCAACATATCTTGCAAATGAAGAAGGTAGAAAAGGTTTATATACAAAACTAATGAATAATAAGAGGAATAATTTAGAATCATTAAATTCTCTTGTAAAAGGAACAATAAATAATTATGTGGAAGAGGAAAAAAATGGTATTTTAACTCACGAAGAAGCAATTAATAGAACGAAAGAAATAATTAGAAATATGAGATATGGAAAAAATGGATATTATTTTATTTATGATACAAATGGAACAAGAATTCTTTTACCAACGGCACCAGAAACTGAGGGTAAAAATTATATTGATTTGAAAGATAAAAAAGGAAAATTTTTAATTAAAGAAATAATAGAAAAAACAACCCAAGGGGATAAAATAGGAAAAAGTGGAGTTGTAGAATATTATTGGAATAAACCTAAATTTCCAACTGCGCAATTTAAAAAATTAAGTGTATGTTTTTATATTCCAGAATGGAATTGGGTAGTAGGTACAGGGATATATTTAGATGATGTAAATGATGAGTTAAATAGATACCAACATGAAAATTTTAACAAATTAAGAACTTTAATGTTAGCAAAGCCATTTTATGGAAAAAATAATTATCCAATGGTAATAACAGAAAATGGAAATATATTAGTAACAAAAAAAGAAACATTATTAAATACTTATATTGAAAAAGATGGAAAAACAGGTGTTCCAATTTTAGATTTAATGAAAAAACAAGATAGTGGAGTAATTAGGTATTTTTATGGAAAAGAAGGATATAAAATATTAAAATATGAAAAAATAGGTGATAAATATTTTATGGTTTCAGTTCCTGAACAAGAACTTTTTGCACAAAGTAAAGCAATGGTTAAAAGTATGATAATAATAACAATTATTGTAATCATATCTATAATTTTTATAGTTGGAGTATATTTTAAATTCATGATAGAAAATAGAGTTGCTAAAATTTTGGAAAAAGTCCAAATGGCTTATAAAGGGGATTTGACAACTAGAGTTAATATTAAAGGAAAAGATGAAGTTGGGCGTATAGGGAAAGTTGTAGATGATTTTATAGTAACGATGGAAAAAATAATTATAAATGTAAAAGAATTATCAAAAGTTGTTTATTTTGATAATAAAAAAATAACAGGTGAATTTAATGAGATAGTGGTAGGTAGTGATAATAACAAAGAGGATTCATTGGAAGGAATGGAAGAAATGCTTTTAAAAACATTAGATAATGTTAGAGAGCAAACTGCTGCGACAGAACAAAGTTTAGCGTCATTAGAAGAAATATCAGCTACAACAGAATCTGTAATGGAAAAAGCTAAAGATACAATAAATATATCAAAAGAAACAGTTGATGAGACTCGAATAGGTAAAGAAAATATAAATTTATTGACAAATGAAATGGAAAAAATCCAAGTAAGCTTTTTAGATTTAGAAGGAAAAACTGTAGAGCTAGTTGATTTTTCTAATAATATAGAAAGTATATTAAGTGCTATAAGTGGAGTTGCAGATCAAACTAATCTGTTAGCATTAAACGCAGCAATAGAAGCAGCAAGAGCTGGCGAAGCAGGAAAAGGATTTGCAGTTGTGGCAAGTGAAATAAGAAAATTAGCTGAAGTAACGGGAAAAGAAGCTGAAAAAATAGCGGATATTACAGTTAAAATAAAAGATAAAGTTAAAGATACACAAAATGCGGCTAATAACTCGGTTGAAATGGTAAAATATGGTGTTGATTATGCAGAAAATGTGGAAAAAGTTGTAGAAAATATATTTGAAAAAGCAAATGGTACTAATGAAAAAGTGGCAGAAATTGTAACTTCAATGGAAGAACAAGCTTTAGCAAGTAATGAAATAATGAAAGCAGTTCAAAATATAACAGATAATTCTGCTGGAATAGAGAGTTTTTCTAGTGATACTTATGAAATAGCTAAAAAATCAGTGGAAAAGATAAAATCGGAATTAATTACAATAGAAAAGTTAAAAGATATGTCAAAAAGATTGTATGATGATACGGAGAAAATAAAAACAGACAAAATTTCTGATATAAATGAAAGCAAGGGAATAAAAACAAAAAGTTAGTGATTCTTGAAAAATAATGTTATCATGTTTGTTCTTAATAGGAAAGTAAAAAAATTGTCCAGAAATTAATAAAGCGTAGCTTATTTTTTAAATAAAAAAGCTAAAAACATTACTTGTTTTATAAACGAATGTGTAAGTGCTTTTTAACTCATTCCTTATAGAGAGAAAGAAATACCCCATCTAAAATTTATTGATTGTTTAGATGGGGTATTTTTAGCAATTTTTTTAAATATCTTATATAAAAAACTTAATAACTTTTTGTAAAAATGTAGAATTCATTTTTTCCATCATCCAATCTTCAGCAACCATTTTATTCAGCATAGAAATAGTTGGAAATGAATGTTGTGTCATTAAAATATCAAACATTGTAAGATTTTTTTGGATAGCTAAAATCCACTCATGTATCATTTCGCTAGCTGCTTCTCCAATAATGGTAACTCCATAAATCTTTCCTTTTTTATTTGTTATAACTTTTATAAACCCATCTGGTTGACCATCTGCAACAGTTCTACCATAAGAAGAAAAATCTTTTTTTATAACAATATATTTTAAGTTTTTGTTTTTAGCTGCTTTTTCTGTAAGTCCAACTTGAGCTACTTCAGGTTTTGTAAATACAGACCAAGGTACAAAATATTTACTTCTTTTAAATTTAAGTGGTAAAGGGTTAATAGCATTCATAAGAGCTAACATTCCTTGATGCATAGCAGCGTGAGATAATAGAGCGTATCCATTACAATCTCCAATAGCGTAGATATTTTTGATGTTAGTTCTCATATATTCATCTATTAAAATTCCTTTTCTATTGTATTTTATACCGGCATTTTCAAGTTTTAGTTCTTCTAATACAGGTTTTCTACCAGTTGCAATAAGAATTTTTTCAGCTTCAAATACTCCATTGCTGGTATGAGTATAAATAATATTATCTTTAACTTCTATTTTTTCTATTTTAGTACTGTTATAAACTCCTATATTTTCTTTTTTGAATTTTTTTTCTAAAAGAATTCCGGCATCTTTATCTCCTGCAGGAAGTAAATGTTCATCCATTTGTATAAGATTTATTTTGCTTCCAAGTCTTGAAAAAGCTTGAGCCATTTCTGTTCCAATAGCTCCACCACCAATTATTGTTAGTGTAGCTGGAATATTTTCTTGTTCGAAAATATTTAAATTAGTAAGCATATTTTGTTCGGTTAAAGTTTCTACTCCTGGAATAGGTGGTATAAATGGTTCAGTTCCTGTTCCTATAAATATTTTTTTGGCAGAATATTCTTTTCCATTTACTTTAATGGTGTTTTTATTAACAAATTCAGCAGAACCTTCATTTAATAATAAGGTTACTTTCTCAAAAGCTTTCATCATTTTTTTTCCGTTAATTCTACCTACTTTTTCTCTAACAATTCCTAAAGTTTCTTTTGTATCTGTAAAAACTTTTGCGTTAATGCCATACTTTTTTAAATTTTGTGCTATTTGGTTAGCCTCTCCCGCTTTCAAAAGTGCCTTACTTGGAATACATCCACAATTTAAACATTCTCCGCCAACTTTTCTTTTTTCTACTGCTAAAATATCAAGTCCCATAGCAGCCCCCATAGCAGATACAGCCATCCCGGCTGGCCCCATACCAATTACAATTGCATCAAATTTTTTCATATTACGCCTCCTTAAAAAGTATATAAATTAAATATTTATATTTATAATTAAACAAAAAAGAATAACTGCTTTATCTTTTTTAATCTAAACATTTTATTATTATAATGTTTAGATATTATACATCTTTTTACTTATAATGTCAATAATTGTAAAATTGATGATAAGAGATTTGCTTCTAAAATAGAACGTTATTATAAATAAAAAAAGTTATTCAAAGTAGCTTAAATAATGTATAGTTATATATATAAATTTAGCGTTATGAAAAAAATATAATTTATAGTAAGATAAAGGATTTTGAATTGTATTTAAAAAATGTTTATTTTTATTTCTGATAATATAGTGTTTTAATCTTTAGTATAAAATATAGATATTTATAGTAACATAACTTAAAAAATATTTATTTTTGGAATCGGAAATGTGAAGAATGGTATAAAATTATATTATAGAAATAAATTATATATTAAAATATATATTGATTTTAAAGGAGTTAAGGCACAAATATAAAAAATGCAAAAAAAGTATTTGACAAAATGAGACAAGTGTGGTAATATTAATCTCGTCCTCGAGAGAGGGCAAAGGACATTGAAAACTTAATAGAGAGAAGTAAAGCAAACCAAGAAAAAGACAAAAAGGTGTAAAAAAATATAGATTGAAGAGTTTGATCCTGGCTCAGGATGAACGCTGGCGGAATGCTTAACACATGCAAGTCTACCACAAAGGCTCTTCGGAGCTGAGTAAGGTGGCGGACGGGTGAGTAACGCGTGAATAACCTGCCCATTAGAGGGGGATAACTTCTGGAAACGGGAGCTAAAACCGCATAATCTTATTGATAGGCATCTATTGATAAGTAAATGCTATATGCGCTAATGGAGGGGTTCGCGTCCTATTAGCTAGTTGGTGAGGTAATGGCTCACCAAGGCGACGATAGGTAGCCGGCCTGAGAGGGTGAACGGCCACAAGGGAACTGAGACACGGTCCTTACTCCTACGGGAGGCAGCAGTGGGGAATATTGGACAATGGGCGAGAGCCTGATCCAGCAATTCCGCGTGAATGATGAAGGCCTTCGGGTTGTAAAGTTCTTTCAGCAGGGAAGAAGCAAGTGACGGTACCTGCAGAAGAAGCCACGGCTAATTACGTGCCAGCAGCCGCGGTAAGACGTAAGTGGCAAGCGTTATCCGGAATCACTGGGCGTAAAGGGCATCTAGGCGGCCTATAAAGTCAGAGGTGAAAATTCATGGCTCAACCATGTCCTTGCCTTTGAAACTAATAAGCTAGAGTACGGGAGAGGAGGGCGGAACTACAAGTGTAGCGGTGGAATGCGTAGATATTTGTAGGAATGCCGATGACGAAGGTAGCTCTCTGGACCGATACTGACGCTGAAGTGCGAAAGCTAGGGGAGCAAACAGGATTAGATACCCTGGTAGTCCTAGCTGTAAACGATGGATACTGGGTGTGGGGGGTCGAACCTCTGTGCCGAAGCTAACGCGATAAGTATCCCGCCTGGGGAGTACGTTCGCAAGAATGAAACTCAAAGGAATTGACGGGGACCCGCACAAGTGGTGGAGCATGTGGTTTAATTCGACGCAACGCGAGGAACCTTACCAGGTCTTGACATCGTGAGAATTCTGTAGAGATATGGAAGTGCCTCTTTGAGGAACTCATAGACAGGTGGTGCATGGCTGTCGTCAGCTCGTGCCGTGAGGTGTTGGGTTAAGTCCCGCAACGAGCGCAACCCCTATTGTTAGTTACCATCATTAAGTTGGGGACTCTAGCAAGACAGCCTACGACGAGTAGGAGGAAGGTGGGGATGACGTCAAGTCATCATGCCCCTTATGACCTGGGCTACACACGTGCTACAATGGGATGTACAGAGGGCAGCGAAAGGGCGACCTGAAGCGAAACTCAGAAAGCATTTCGTAGTTCGGATTGCAGTCTGCAACTCGACTGCATGAAGTTGGAATCACTAGTAATCGCGAATCAGCAATGTCGCGGTGAATACGTTCTCGGGTCTTGTACACACCGCCCGTCACACCACGAGAGTTTGTTGCACCTGAAGTAGCTGGCCTAACCCGTAAGGGAGGGAGGTTCCTAAGGTGTGGTGAGCGATTGGGGTGAAGTCGTAACAAGGTAGCCGTACCGGAAGGTGTGGCTGGATCACCTCCTTTCTAAGGAGTATAATAGCTTCTCTCTATTAAGCAAGTCTTTTAGAAATAAAAGGACATTGGGAATTGTATAGTAGTAATAATAAGCAGAAGAAAAGAAGAAAAATAAGGTTAAGATATTAAGGGCACACGGTGGATGCCTAGGTAATAAGAGCCGAAGAAGGACGTGGTAAGCTGCGAAAAGGTAGGAGGAGCTGCAAACGAGCGTTGATCCCTATATATCCGAATGGGCAAACCTATACATTTGAAGGATGTATACGAAAGAGGTAAGTGGGTGAACTGAAACATCTAAGTAACCCGAGGAAAAGAAAGTAAAAACGATTTCCTAAGTAGCGGCGAGCGAACGGGAAAGAGCCTAAACCAATATAGTGTTAAAGGATGCAGCCGTTGCTGTATTGGGGTAGCGGGACCGAATCCGAGAGAACTGCAAGGTATCTATTTATGGATGTGTATAAAGTCGAATAGTTTGGGAAAGCTAACCGAAGATGGTGAGAGTCCAGTAGATGAACTGTATGCATAAGTAAAGAATCGGCACCCAAGTAGCACCGAACACGAGAAATTTGGTGTGAATCAGCGTGGACCAGATCACGTAAGGCTAAATACTCTTATTAACCGATAGTGAATAGTACCGTGAGGGAAAGGTGAAAAGGACCCTTGTTAAGGGAGTGAAATAGAACCTGAAACCGTGTGCTTACAAGCGGTCGGAGCATTTTTAGGAATGTGACGGCGTGCCTTTTGGAGAATGATCCTGCGAGTTACCGTTAGTGGCGAGGTTAAGGAAACGGAGCCGAAGGGAAACCGAGTCTGAATAGGGCGACGAGTCGCTAGCGGTAGACGCGAAACTTGGTGATCTATGCCTGTCCAGGTTGAAGCTGTGGTAAGACACAGTGGAGGACCGAACCCACCGTCGTTGAAAAGCCGGGGGATGAGGTAGGTATAGGGGTGAAAAGCCAATCGAACCAAGAGATAGCTCGTTCTCTCCGAAATGCATTTAGGTGCAGCCTTAATTAGTAATCTGCGGAGGTAGAGCACTGATTGTCGTAGGGGGCGTATAGCTTACTGAACACATTCAAACTCCGAATGCCGTAGATGATAGATTAGGAGTGAGACTATGGGTAATAAGATTCATAGTCGAGAGGGAAACAGCCCAGACCACCAGCTAAGGTCCCAAAGTAATATCTAAGTGGGAAAGGATGTGTCGATTCAGAAACAACCAGGAGGTTGGCTCAGAAGCAGCCATTCCTTTAAAGAGTGCGTAATAGCTCACTGGTCGAGAGTCGATGCGCCGACAATGTAACGGGGCTAAGATATTCACCGAAGCTGTGGAACATGCGTAAGTATGTTGGTAGGAGAGCGTTCTGTAGGCCGGCGAAGGAGAACTGATAAGGTTTTCTGGAGGTATCAGAAGTGAGAATGCAGGAATGAGTAGCGAGAAGGTAGGTGAGAATCCTACCCGCCGAAAGCTCAAGGTTTCCAGGGGAAGGCTCGTCCTCCCTGGGTAAGTCGGGTCCTAAGTTGAGGCTAAGAAGCGTAGGCGAAAGGAAAACAGGTTAATATTCCTGTACCGCTAATAACTGATAGTGATGGAGGGACACAGAAGGGTATAATAGCTTACTGACGGAATAGTAAGTATAAGCATGTAGGATGTCTGTATAGGAAAATCCGTATGGATAGATCTGAGGTGTGATGAGGAGTTCCATTAGGAACGAAGTATTAAATCCCATGCTGTCGAGAAAAGCTTCTAAACTAGTTGTTAGCGCCCGTACTGCAAACCGACACAGGTGAGCGGGGTGAGAAACCCAAGGCGCGCAGGCGAACCATCGTTAAGGAACTCTGCAAAATGGCCCCGTAACTTCGGGAGAAGGGGTGCCTAAAGTATGTGAAATTCTAAGCGGATGGAGCAGAAATAGGCCGCAGTGAAAAGGTCCGGGCAACTGTTTACCAAAAACACAGGTCTATGCTAAGCTGGAAGGCGACGTATATGGGCTGACACCTGCCCAGTGCCGGAAGGTTAAGAGGAGGAGTGAGAGCTCCGAATTGAAGCCCCGGTGAACGGCGGCCGTAACTATAACGGTCCTAAGGTAGCGAAATTCCTTGTCGGGTAAGTTCCGACCTGCACGAAAGGTGTAATGATCCGGACGCTGTCTTGACGGTGGGCCTGGTGAAGTTGTATTACCGGTGAAGATACCGGTTACCCGCAGCAGGACGGAAAGACCCCATGGAGCTTTACTATAGCTTGGTATTGGGTTTTGGTATTATATGTATAGGATAGTTGGGAGACATTGATTATATGACGTCAGTTGTATATGAGTCGTTGTTGGAATACCAACCATGTGATATTGAGATTCTAATCTGTCGTGTGTAACGATGGAGACAGTGCTAGGTGGGTAGTTTGACTGGGGCGGTCGCCTCCTAAAAGGTAACGGAGGCGCCCAAAGGTTCCCTCAGGCTGTATGGAAAGCAGCCAAAGAGTGTAAAGGCATAAGGGAGCTTGACTGTGAGACAGACATGTCGAGCAGGGTCGAAAGACGGGCTTAGTGATCCGGTGGTTCTGAATGGAAAGGCCATCGCTCAACGGATAAAAGCTACCCTGGGGATAACAGGCTAATTCTGCCCGAGAGTCCATATCGACGGCAGAGTTTGGCACCTCGATGTCGGCTCATCGCATCCTGGGGCTGGAGAAGGTCCCAAGGGTTGGGCTGTTCGCCCATTAAAGCGGTACGTGAGCTGGGTTCAAAACGTCGTGAGACAGTTTGGTCCCTATCCGCTGCGGGCGCAGGAATATTGAAGAGAGCTGTCCTTAGTACGAGAGGACCGGGATGGACAAACCGCTGATGTACCAGTTGTTACGCCAGTAGCATAGCTGGGTAGTTACGTTTGGACAGGATAAACGCTGAAAGCATCTAAGCGTGAAGCCCCCTTTAAGATAAGTATTCCTATAGCGTATGCTAGTAAGGCACCTTCGAGACTAGGAGGTCGATAGGTTAGGGGTGTAAGTGTAGTGATACATTTAGCTGACTAATACTAATCAGCCGAGGTCTTAACCTTTAAATAGTTTCTTTGATTAAAACTGCTTGTAATATTACTATACAATTTTGAATCTCTTTTTAAAAAAAGAATATTAAAGAACTGTTTAAAGAATAACGTAAGTTTATTTTTAAACGTTCATAAACCAATTATTATTTAGCTTGGTGGGTATAGCTAAAGGGGTACACCCAGTTTACATTTCGAACCTGGTAGTTAAGCCTTTATGCGCCGAAAGTACTTGACTGGTAGCGGTCTGGGAGGATAGGTCCCTGCCAAGCTTTAATTTATACATACTGGTTTCCCTGATAGCTCAGTTGGTAGAGCAGGTGGCTGTTAACCACCTTGTCACTGGTTCGAATCCGGTTCAGGGAGCCATTTTTTTATTTAATGTGGAAAGAAGAAGCAATATTGATAAAATAGAGAAATATTTATAACTTATGAAATGAAGCCTAGCTTCTTTTTTTTATTTTACTTGATTTTTATTAAAAAATAAATTATAATTAAGTTAATTTAAATAAATTTGAAATATTTGAAATTTTGATTATAGTTTATTTTGGAGGATTATATGGAAATTCTAAAAGAAATAAATGTGGTAAAAGAGGTTATAAAAAAAATTAAATCGAATAATCAAAGTATAGGATTTGTTCCTACTATGGGGTATTTACATGAAGGACATTTATCTTTGTTAAAGAAAGCAAAGGAAAAATCAGATGTCCTATTTTTGAGTATATTTGTAAATCCAATCCAATTTGGACCAAATGAAGATTTAGATAAGTATCCAAGAGATTTGGAAAGAGATGTTGAGTTGGCAAAAAAAGCTGGAGTTGACTATATATTTTTCCCAAATGAATTAAAAATGTATCCACCTGGATATAGCACTTATGTAATGGTAGAAAAGTTTACGGAAGGTTTATGTGGTGCAAAACGCTTAGGGCATTTTAAAGGAGTAAGTACAATTGTATTGAAATTATTTAATATTATTAGGCCTGATATAGCTGTTTTTGGAAAAAAAGATGCTCAACAATTAAGAGTTATTGAAAAAATGGTAGAAGATTTAAATCTAGATATTGAAATTTTGGGTGGAGAGATTGTAAGAGAAAAAGATGGATTAGCATTAAGTTCTAGAAATAAATATTTGACTTTAGAAGAAAGAAAAGAAGCTGTAGTTTTGAATAAATCTTTAGAATTAGCAGAGTTATTAATTTATAAAGGTGAAAAAAATAGCAATGTTATAATTGAAAAAGTAGAAGAATTTATAAATAGTAATTCTAATTTTGGAAAAATTGATTATGTTGAAATTGTAGATTATAAAAACTTTGAAAAAATATCAGAATTGAGTGGAGAAATTTTAATAGCAATAGCAGTATATATTGGAAATACGAGACTAATCGATAATAGAATCTTAAATCTATAAGTAAAGAAGGTATTTTTATGATAAAATTAAAAGGAAATTCAATCTTTGAAGGTGTTATAATAGCTAAAGCGAGAATGATAAAAAGAGAAATTAAAGAAATAAAAATACATTCTATCTCTTCTGAAGAGATAGAATATGAAATTATTAGATTTGAGACTGCATTAGATAATGTAAAAAACGATTTGAAGCATTTAATAGATTCGTTAAATGGAAAAGTAAAAAAAGCAGATTTAAAAATATTAAACGCACATAAAATGATGCTAGAAGATCCAGTATTTTTATCAGATATTACAACAAAAATAAGAATAGAGAAGATTAATGCAGAAAAAGTTATAGACTTAGTTGTAAAGAAATATGCTGGAATGTTTAGAAGTTTAAGTGATGCTACATATAGGCAAAGAGCGATAGATGTAGAAGATGTTGGGGAAAAATTAATATTAGCATTGCAGGGAGAGAAAAAAAATTATAAATATTTAAATAATAAAATCCTTATTACAAAAGATTTAAAACCTTCAGATATTTTAAGATATCATAATGAAGGAATTAAAATATTAGGGATTGTTACAGAAATAGCAGGAGAAACTTCTCATTCTGCTATTTTAGCAAAAACATTAGGGATACCAACTCTAATGGAAGTTAAAAATTTAGATAGTTATAATTGGGAAAAATATGGAGATGTAATTTTAGATACAAGGGGAACTAGTGAACATCTGTTAATAAATCCAGATACAGAAATAAAGAAATGGTATATAAAAGAGTTAGAAGAATTAAAATTGAAAAACGAATTATTAAAAAAACTTATAGGAAAACCTGCTAAAACTAAAGATAATAAAAGGATATTTCTTAATGCAAATATAGGTGGAGTAGCAGAAATTGAGGAGATAAATAAATATAAACCTGATGGGGTTGGATTGTTAAGAACAGAGTTTTTATATATGGATTCTAATGATTTTCCAACAGAAGATGAACAATTCGAAATATATAAAAAAATTAGTGAAGAGTTAGGAAAAGATAAATATCTTACAGTTAGAACTTTGGATATTGGGGCAGACAAAAAACTAAAATATTTTACTATACCAGAAGAAGAAAACCCAGCTTTAGGATTACGTGCTATACGTATTTCTTTGAAATATAAAGATATTTTTAAAACACAGCTAAAAGCTATACTAAGAGCATCGAATTATGGAAATATAAAAATAATGTATCCTATGATAGCAAGTTTAGACGAGATTTTAGCTGCTAATACTATATTAGAAGAAGCAAAATTAGAACTTAGAAATGCGAAGATTGGATTTGATGATAATATTAAAGTTGGAATTATGATTGAGATACCATCCATTGCTATTTTAGCAGATTTCATAGTAAATGAAGTAGATTTTTTTAGTGTTGGAACTAATGACTTGACACAATATTTACTAGCAGCAGATAGATTAAGTCATGAAGTTGCAAATGTATATACAAATTATCATCCAGCAGTTCTCAGGATAATAAATTCTGTAGCAGAAATTGCAATAAAAAATGGAAAAAAAATTAGTATTTGTGGTGAAATGGGTGGAGAATCTATGGGAGTTTTGGCATTTTTAAGTTTTGGAATAACAGAATTTAGTATGCTACCATCTTTAATTCCCAAAGTTAAAATGCTTATACAAAATATAGATGAAAAAGCTTTAAAAGGATTAAAAGAAAAGTTGCTATCTTCAATGACTACAGAAGAAATTAAAAGAAATTTAAATGATTATATTTTAGGAGTGATGTAAATTGAAAAAAATAGAAGTGAAAATAAGAAACAAAGCTGGATTACATGCAAGACCATCAGCTCTTTTTGTTCAAACTGCAAATGAGTATTTATCAGATGTAATGATAAAAAGTGGAACTGAAGAAGTAAATGGGAAAAGTATTATGGGGCTAATGCTTTTAGCAGCTGAAAAAGGAAGAAAAATAGAGATAACTGCAGATGGAGAAGATGAAGAAAAAGTTTTAGAAGCTTTAAAAAAATTAGTAGAAGAGGATAAATTTGGGGAAGAATAGAGGGGTTAAAAATGAAACTTTTACAAACTCAAAAATTAGAGCAAAAATTAATGATGACTCAGGATATGAGGTTATCATTAGAAATATTGCAAATGTCTGTATTAGAAATAGAAGAGCTCATTTCTAATGAAGAGCAGGAAAATCCACTTATAGAAGTTGAAAATGTAGAAGAATTAGACATTGATGCAGAAAATTCTGATAATGAGTTTGAAATAGAAGAATTATATAGAGATGATGATAAATATGAAGAGATAAAACATTCAAATGAACGTGATAAAATTAATATTATAGAAAAGACGTATAGTTTGGAAGAAACAGTTATGGATAAATATTATAGTGAAATTCAATCTATTTCAAATGAAGAAATAAAAAAAAATGGATACTATATTCTAGAAAATTTAGATGATAAAGGTTATTATAGAAGTAAAATTAATGATGAAATAGATGTAATAAGAAAAAAAATTATGCATATAGACGATTTTGGAATTGGGGCAAAAAATTTCGAAGAATTTTTAATTTTTCAAATTGAAAATGATTTTAAATTTGAGAATAGTGAGTTATTAAAAGAGATGATTGAAAGAAATTTTCAAGAAATTTTCAGAAAAAAGTATAAAGAATTAAAAAAAATATATAATATTGAAGATTTAATTTTAGAAAAAATTTATAAAGAACTAGAAAAATATAGACCATACCCAACTTTTGGATTATTTTGGAATAATAGCAATGAAAATATAATTATTCCTGAAGTTGTCGTAGAAAAAGAAAATGGAGTATATGAAGTATATTTAAAAGATAAAATGTTTCCAGATATAAAATTAAATAATGAGTATTATAAAGAATTGAGTAAGGATAAATCAGCTATACAATTTTTAAAAGAAAAGGCAATGAAAGTCAGAAATTTAAAAAGAAGTATTGAACAAAGAAATTTTACTTTATATAGAGTTTCGAAAGCTATTGTAGATAATCAAGAAATATTTTTTGAAAAAGGGATGAAATATTTAAAACCAATGACATTATCTGAAATAGGGAATGAATTAAATTTACATGAGTCAACTATTAGTAGAGTTGTAAATAATAAGTATATGAGTACTCCTAGAGGTGTATTTGAGTTAAAGTTCTTTTTCTCTGGAAAAGTAAAAACTGAAAATAGAGAGGATGTTTCTATTATTGGTGTTCAAGAAAGAATAAAAGAGATATTAGAATTTGAAGATAAAAAGAAACCTTTTAATGATGGTGAAATAAGCCAAGTGTTAAGTCAAGAAGGGATAAATGTTTCTTCTAGAACTGTAAAAAATTATAGGGAAAATTTGGGGATTTTACCTGGATATTTAAGGAAGGGGCTTTGAATTTTGAAAATAGTATATGCAGATAAGTTAGGATTTTGTTTTGGAGTGAATGAAGCATTAACAAAAATAGATACAGTTATAGAAAAAGAAAAAGGTAAAAATATATTTATGCTTGGAATGATTGTGCACAATAAAACAGTAATTGATGATTTGTTAGAAAAAGGGATAAAAATTATAAATAACAATAATAATATAGAAAATTTAAATTCAAATGATATTGTGATAATAAGAGCACATGGAGTTTCGAAAGAAATATATAAGCTTTTAGATGAAAAACGAGTTAAATATTATGATGCTACTTGTATTTTTGTTAAACGTTCTAGAGAAATACTTGTAAAAAAAGAAAAAGAGGGATATCAAATTATTTTTATAGGAGATAGAGATCATCCAGAAGTAAAAGGAATAGTTAGTTTTGGGAAAAATGTAATAATATATAAAGATTTTGAAGATATGAAAAATAATATAAAAGAACTTAATAAAAAATATTTTATAATAGCTCAAACAACATTAAATAAAAATATGTATTTAGATATTATTGAATACAGAAAAAAATATTTGTTAAATTCAGAAATTGCAGACACAGTATGTGGAGCAACTTATGAGAGACAAAAAGCAGTAGAAAAGTTAGCTAAAATAGTAGATATAGTTATTATAGTAGGAGGACATAATAGTTCTAATACAAAAAAATTATATAATGTTTCAAAAAATATCAACAAAAGTAGTTATCATATAGAGAGAATAGAAGAAATAAAAAAAGAATGGTTTGAAAATTGTGAAACTGTAGGAATTACAGCAGGAGCATCTACACCTGAAAAAGTTATAAAACAAGTTGAAAAATATATAAAGGAGGCAATATGATGGAAAACGTGGAAAATTTTGAAGAGCTATTAGAACAATATTTACCAAATATTGAAAATGGAGAGGTTGTAAAAGGTCATATTTTAAGAAAAGATACTGACTATGGGTATATGGATATAGGGGCAAAAGGAGAAGCTAAAGTAAGAGTTAATGAAATAAATAATTTTGAAATTGGAGAAGATATTGAAGTGGTTGTTACAAGCAAATCAGAAGATAGAGATGGATATTTAAAAGTATCTAGATTGGCATATGATTTGGAAAAAAATTGGGCAATAATTAATGAAAAATTTGAAAGTAAAGAGGTTTTAGAAGGAGTAGTTACTAAAAAAGTAAATGGTGGATATATTGTTGATATATTTAAATATAAAACATTTTTACCTGGATCTTTGTCTTTATTTAAAGACAGCGAAGAAGTTTTAAACAAAAAAATAAATGTAATTATTAAAGATGTGAAAGATGGAAAAAGAAAAAAAATTATAGTATCAAGAAAAGAGGCAGAAAATAGAAAAATAGAAGAAGAGATGAAAAGCGTTAATATAGGAGACATAGTAAAAGGAAATGTGAAAGAAATTTTAGATTTTGGAATAATTGTAAAAATAGGGAATTTAAGTGGACTTGTTCATTTTTCAGAAATTTCTTGGAAAAAAGGGATGAAATTTAAAGAAAAATATTCAGTAGGGGATGAAATAGAAGTAAAAATAATAGATATAAATAGATCAAAAAAGAATTTGAAATTATCAATAAAACAATTGACAACTGATCCTTGGGAGAATATAGAAGAAAAATATCCTGTAGGAAAAGAGGTAGAAGGAACAGTTGAAAATATAGAAAAATATGGAGCTTTTATAGAAGTTGAAGAAGGAATAGAAGGATTATTGCATATTAGTGATTTAAGTTGGGGGAAAAAATTAGGGAATATAGAGAAATTCATAAAAATAGGTGATAAAGTAACTGTAAAAATTATAGAATTAGATAAAGAAAATAAGAAAATAAAATTAGGATTAAAGCAATTAACAGAAGATCCTTGGAAAAGTGCAGGTGAAAAATATACAATAGGAAAAGTTGTAGATTCAAAAATTGAGAGTATTCAAAACTATGGATTATTTGTGAAATTAGAAGAAGGAGTAGATGCTTTTGTTCATATTGCAGATATAGCATGGTTAAATCCATCTGTTAAAGGATATAATAAAGGAGATATGGTAAAAGTAAAAATATTAGAATTTAATGAAGCTGATAAAAGAATAAAAGCAGGAATTAAACAATTAGAAGTAAATCCTTGGGATGAAATCTTTGAAAAATATAAAGTTGGAGACAGAGTAAAAAGAAAAATAAAAGAAATAAGTAAATTTGGATTATTTGTAGAAATCGAATCTGGTATTGATGGGATGATTCATATATCACAAGCATCAAAAGATTTTATAAAAAACCTAGAAGAAAATTATAAAATCGGTGATGAAGTTGAAGCTGAAATAATAGATTTAGATAAAGAAAATAAAAAAATAAAATTATCTATAAAAAAATTAGAATTAAAAAGAGTAAAAGAAGAAGAAAAAGAGATGATTGAAAAATATGGAACTACAGAGTAAGGGTTTTTTCCCTTACTCGCTTTTTTATGTGATAAAATATGAATTTAATGTTTACAAATTCAGGAGGATGTTTTATGGAAAAAAAATATGGATATGGAAAACAATGGATTTTTGAAGAGGATATTAATGAAGTGGTTAAAGTTTTAAAAAGTGATTTTTTAACTCAAGGACCTAAAGTAGAAGAATTCGAAAAAAAAATAGCTGATTATATAGGAACGAAATATGCAGTAGTTTTTTCAAATGGTACAGCAGCTCTTCATGGAGCATATTTTGCAGGTGGATTAAAAAAAGATGATGAAGTAATAACAACTCCAATTACATTTCTGGCTACTTCAAATGCAGCTATATATTTAGGAGGAATTCCTAAATTTGTAGATATTGATATTAATAGTTACAATATTGATGTTAATAAAATAGAAGAAAAGATAACTAATAAAACTAAAATGATTGTACCTGTTAGTTATGGTGGATATCCTGTAAATATTTTAAAAATAAAAGATATTGCTAAAAAATATAATTTGATTGTAATAGAGGATGCAGCACATGCGTTAGGAGCAACTAGAAATGGAATAAAAGTAGGAAAAGAAGCAGATATGACTATGTTCTCTTTTCATCCTATAAAACATATTACAACAGGAGAAGGTGGAGTAATAGTAACAGATAATAAAGATTATTTTGAAAAATTAAAAATTTTTAGAAATCATGGAATAGTAAAAGATAAAAAAAAATTAATTAATATTGGCGAAGAGTGGTATTATGAAATGCAATATTTAGGATATAATTATAGAATGACAGATTTTCAAGCTGCATTAGGAGTGTCACAATTAAAAAAAATAGATAATTTTGTAAAAAGAAGAAGAGAAATAGCTAATATTTATGGAGAAGCGTTTAAAAATATAGACAATATAAAATTGCCACCTGATAGTGAGAAAAATAAAAATGTATATCATCTCTATCCAATTTTAGTTGATAAAAGAGATGAACTTTATAGAGAATTAAAAAAAGTGGGAATAAACTGCCAAATTAATTATATTCCTATTTATAAACAACCATATTATAAAGAAAAATTTGAGTATAATATAGATGAATTTAAAAATTCAGAACTGTTTTATTTAAAAGAACTATCGATACCAATGTATCCAAAATTAAAAGATGAGGATATAAACTATATTATTGAAATCATTATTGAAAAAATAAAGAAATTATGATAGAATATTAAAATAGGATTATAATGTTCTATTTTAATTGCTAGACTGAGAGTAGGAGGTAAATATGTTAGAATTATTAATAATGGTTTTTGTAGGAGCATTAATTGGATGGTTTACAAATTATTTAGCTATAAAGCTTTTGTTTAAACCGTATAATGAGATAAATATTTTAGGATTTAAATTACAGGGAGTAATACCTAAAAGGCAAAAAGAGATAGCTGAAAATATATCTGTTACAGTAAATGAGCATTTAATTTCAATGAAAGATATTAAAAATTCTGTAAACAGTATTGAAATAGAAAATGAAATAGAAAAGATTGTAGATAAAATTGTAGATGAAAAATTAAAATCGGAATTATTAGAAAAAATTCCTATGGTTGGAATGTTTTTGAATGATAAGATTTTAGGTAAAATAAAAGAGTATATAAAAGATGTTTTAGAAGATAATAAAGAAGAGCTTCTTGGAATGTTTTTGGAGAAAGTAGAGGAGAAAGTAGATTTTAAAGAGATTGTGAGAGAAAAGATAGAAAATTTTTCCTTAGAAGAGATTGAAGCTTTAGTTTTAGGAATTGCAAAAGAAGAATTAAAACATATAGAAATTATTGGAGGAATTTTAGGAGCAATAATTGGACTTGTTCAGTTTTTTATAACACGGGTGATAATATGAAAAAATTAAATTTATTATTAATATTTTTTATTATAACGGTGGCTTCTTCAGGGGCGATGTTAAAAGGTATTGTTACTGTAGAAGGTAGTGATAATTTTGGAGTTTTTGTATATTTAGATAAAACAACAAATTATGATATAAGTGATAGAGACGGAAAATTTGAGTTAAATGGTTTTAAAATTGGTAAAACGTATAATCTGATTTTTCAAAAAGAGGATTATCCTGAAATTAAAAAAAAAATTAAAATTGATAGAGAAATAAATTTTATAGATATTAAAATTGTAAAAACACAATATAAAAAGGTTATAAAACAAAAAGTTTTAGGGAAAATAAATTCTGCAATAAAAAAAGATATATTTATAAATTTTGTAAATAAAGGATATGGAATTATTGTAAAACCTAATAAAAAATTTACTGAAGAATTGGAAGAAGGAAAATATACAGCTAAGATAATTCAAGAGGGTTCTAAAATAAAAAAAATTAAATTTACAGTAAAAAATAGTAAAACTAATTTAGGAACAATGAAACTGTTCCCAGAAAAGGATACTAAAAGATTAGAGTTGATTTTTAATCAAAAGATAAAGCATGGATATTTATATTTGTATAAAGATAGTTTGCTAGTTTATTCAAATAAATTAATAAATAATAGATTTTTAAGAATTAATAATCTGGAAAAAGGGAGTTACAATTTAGAAATTAGAAGTTTAAATTATAAGCTTTATTCTACAGAAATTAATTTGATGAAAAATAATAGTTTAAAAATAAATTTGAATAGATTACTAGATAAAGATAGCATATATTTAGAGCTATTTCCTGAAAATAAAAAAATGGAAGCTAAAATATATTTAAATAATATAATATTAGAAAAAGTTAAAAATATAAAAAATTTATATTCATTCACAGGGCTTCAAAAAAATAAAAAATATGATATAGAAATCAGTTCACCAAAATATAAAAAGTTTATTTCAAAGGGAATAAGGCCTGGAGAAACACTAGAAGTTAATTTGAAACGAGATATAAAAGGTGCGATTTTAGCAGGAACAGTGTATCCATTTAATAAAAAAGCTAAAATTATGATTTTAGATATTGATAAAAGGGAAATATTAGCTAAAACAACTTCTAATGAAAATGGAAATTATGAAATTGAATTAAATAAATTAGATAATTCTGGGAGGAAAATGATAAGGTTTTACTCTGATGGATTTAAAGAGTTAAAAAGATATATCTCTTTAAAAAAAGGGGAATATATAAAGGAATATAATGTTGGATTAGAGCCTTTAAAAACTTCTATTAAAGGGGAAGTAACTTTAAAAAAAGAAGATAAAGGAGAAGTTCTAGTAATAATAAAAGAGTTGAATTTATGGCAGTATACTAAAAATAAAAAATATTATTTTAATAATATACCAAAGGGAAAATATACGTTACAGTTTAAAAAAGTAGGGTATTTAAGTGTAGAAAAAACTATAAATTTAAAAAATAAAGAAGAAATCAAATCAAATGTAAAGTTAGTAGGTATAGGAAAAATAGTTGTAACTAGTAATGTTAAGAATTATAAATTATCAATTAATGGGAAAAATTATCAATCGAAAGAATATGTATTTAATTTGGATACAGGCTTAGGAAAAAAAATAATAGGAATAAGCAAAAGCGGGTATAAAATATATCAAACTAAATTAACATTAGAAAATCCAAATCAAGTAAAAATGGTTAAAGTTAATTTAATTAAAAAATCTGATTATGTTTTGGGTATAAAAAATAGATTATTAGAAATAGATAAAATGATTAAAGAATCAAGAATTGACAGTGCAGAATTAAAGATATATGAATTAGAGCATATGAATTTGAATAAAGAGTATATGAAAAAATTAAATAGTAGAAAAGTTAATCTTAAAAAAATAAAAAATAGAATTTTTGATTCTGATAGAAAAATAATCAAAAATATTAAGAACGTAAAAGAAGAAATTGATAAAATGGAAAAATTGGATATAAGTTATTATGAAAAAAGAAAAAGACTAGAAGAAAAATATAAAATGTCTTTAGAATATTTAGAAAACATAATTAAAGATAATCCACATACAACATTGAGAAAAAAAATATATAAGTTAGAGGGCGATATTTATAAAAAGCTAGGAATGACTCAAACTGCTAAAATATATTATGAGAAATAATAAGGAATGGCTTAAAAATAACCTTCCGATTTTGTTTTAAAATACGCAACGATTTAAGCGTTTTTATAACAAAAAAAGAGAAACTTATTTTTTAAACGTTCCTAAGAATTATAAGTGAGAAGGTGATATTAATGGAAGAGAGAGTTCTTTCTACAAAAGAATTTTATGGAGAAGGAGATTTTCAAAAAAGTTTGAGACCGAAGCGGTTTTCAGAATATATTGGACAAGAAAAATTAAAAGAAAAATTAGGGATATTTATAGAAGCTGCAAAAAAAAGAGGAGAACCAGTAGACCATATATTAATTTATGGAGCACCAGGGTTAGGGAAAACAACATTAGCTGGAGTTATTGCAACTGAAATGGGTGTTAATTTGAAAATAACATCTGGTCCAGTTTTAGAAAAAGCAGGAGATTTAGCTGCAATATTAACTTCTTTAGAAGAGAATGATGTTTTGTTTATAGATGAAATCCACAGATTGAATTCTGCAGTAGAAGAGATATTATATCCAGCAATGGAAGATGGAGAATTGGATATAATAATAGGAAAAGGACCGTCAGCAAGGTCAATTAGAATAGAATTACCACCATTTACATTAATAGGAGCTACAACAAGAGCTGGATTATTAACTTCACCTTTAAGAGATAGATTTGGTGTAGTGCATAGAATGGAATATTATAAAATGGAAGAGCTTATAAAGATTATAAAAAGAGGAAGTAATATTTTAGGGGTTAAAGTAGAGGAGAGAGGAGCTTTAGAGATAGCTTCTAGAAGTAGAGGAACACCAAGAATATCAAATAGATTCTTAAAAAGAGTTAGAGATTATGCTCAAATAAGAGGAGATGGAATTATTACTAAAAGAATAGCTGATGAAGCTTTAGAACTTTTAGAAGTTGATAAATTAGGATTGGATGAATTGGATAGAGGTATTTTAAAAGGGATAATAGAAAAATATAATGGTGGTCCAGTAGGGATAGAAACATTATCTCTTTTGTTAGGAGAAGATAGAAGGACTTTAGAAGAGGTATATGAGCCATATTTAGTAAAAATTGGATTTATAAAAAGAACAAACAGGGGAAGAGTTGTAACAGATTTAGCATATGAACATTTAGGGCTAGAAATAGCGGCAAATAGAAAGAATGAGAAATTATTTTAAAAAAACAGATGGAGGGGATAAATTATGAATAATAAAAAAGAGGAATTAAAATTATTTTTAAAAGTTTTAGGAGGAAGTTTTTTACTATTGTTTATATTTAATTTTGGAGAACATATGTTGTTGCCAATGGCACTAATGGAAAATAAATTGATTTTATTCTTTTATACATTAGTTTTGTCATTAATATTAGCTGGAGCACTATATTTTATAACAGTAAAAAGTTTAAAATTATCTAAAAAGGTTGAAGAGAATTTAGTAGAGATGTCAAATGGAAATTTTAACGTTGAAGTGGAAGATTTTGGAAAAGGAAAATTAGCTGAAAATGTGAAAAAAAGAATAGAAACAGTATTATATAATATTTCTGATGTAATAAATAAAATAAAAATTATATACAATGGAGTCTCAACAAGTAAAGGAGAGATATTTAAATCATTAGATGGATTTTTTGAAGTTATATCAAAATTAAAAGATAATTTAGAAGAACAAAATCATATTTATATGAATGTAATATCGAATATAGAAAAAACAACTGGTGGAATACAAGAGATAGCGGCATCAGCTAATGTAGCAGCAGAAACATCACAAAAAACATTGGAATTAACAACAACAACAGTTGAATTAGCAAGTATGGGAATGCAAAATGTAGAAGAGTCTTTAAGCAAAATGGGAGAAATAAAAGAAAATACTGATAAAACAGCAGAGTCAGTAGCAAAACTAGAAGAGTTAGCGAATCAAATTGGTGGAATAATAGCATCAATAACAAAAGTATCAGAACAAACTAATTTATTGGCACTAAATGCGGCAATAGAAGCAGCAAGAGCGGGAGAAGCAGGAAAAGGTTTTGCAGTAGTTGCACAAGAAATAAGAGGACTTGCAGATGAAAGTAGAAAAGCAGCAGATAATATAAGTAGCATAGTGGAAGTTATACAAGGGCAAACAAAACAAGCTGTTGAGAAAATGACAAAAACTTCTGAAGTGGTAACACAAGGGTCTGAAATATCTATTTCAGTGGGAGATAGTTTAAACACTATATTAGATTCTGTAAGTCAAATAAATAACATGATGCATGATGTAGCAGCAGGTTCACAAGAACAATCAGCAAATACTCATGAAATAGCAGAACAAATGGATAAAATAACAGGTTTAGTAAATGAAGAATTAACAAATAGAAAAGTAGTTGGGGAATATGTAAATCAAGGAAAAGTATCAGCAGAGGAGATAAGAAATGAAATGGGAGTTCTTGAATATAAGTTTGAAGGGCTTACAAATGAGCTAACAAAACTAAAAACAAAAGACAATGGGAATAACAAAGAGATTAAGGAGAGATAATGAAAATAACTACAAAGACAAGATATGGGATAAGAGCATTAATTCATATTGCAGAAGAAACAAAAGTAGATGGAGAAAAACTAATTAGAATAAAGGATATTGCAGAATCACAAAAAATTACAGTACAATATTTAGAACAAATATTGTATAAATTAAAAAAAGGAAAAATTATAGAAGGGAAAAGAGGACCTAGCGGTGGATATAAAATAGCGATAGACCCTTCTAATATAACAATGGAAGAGATTTTTAAAATTTTAGAATCAGATATAAAAGTTATAAATTGTAATTTGTCAGAGGATAAATGTATGGGACATGATTGTGCAACTGTTTATTTGTGGAATAAAATAAATAGTGCAATAGAGGATGTATTGAAAAATATGACACTAAATGATTTATTGAAAAATCATAGTTTAATCATGTTGGGTAAGTAAAATGATAACTGTTGTTATAGATAAAAATAATATAGAAGATAATGTTGTTAGAATAAAAGAAAAAAGTGAAATAAATCATTTGAAAAATGTATTAAGAGGAAAAGTAGGAGCTGAAGTTAGATTAATTGATGGAGAAAAAGAATATTTTTCTAAAATAAGTGATATTTCTAAAAAGGAGATAAAATTAGAAATATATAGCGAAAATAAGGAGGATAACTATTCTGTAGAAAGAGATATAACAGCTGCAATATCTATTATAAAATCAGATAATATGGATTTGATAATTCAAAAATTAACAGAAATAGGAATAAAGAAAATAGTACCTATTATTACAAATAGAGTAGTAGTAAAATTAAAAAAGAAAAAAGAGAGATGGGGAAAAATTTCTAAAGAAGCATTAAAACAATGTAGAGGTATAAAATTTGTAGAGATAGAAGAACCTAAATTGTTAAAAGAGTTTGATTTTGAAAATTATAATAGAATAATAGTTCCATATGAAAAAGAAAAAGAAAATAAGATAAAAAATTTAGAGATAAAAAAAGATGAAAAATTACTGTATTTTATAGGACCAGAAGGTGGATTTGAAGAGGAGGAAATTCTTTTCTTAAAAGAAAAAGGAGCAGAAACTTTTACATTAGGAAAAAGAATATTAAGAGCAGAAACAGCTGCAATTGTTGTTGGAGGAATATTATCAAATGAATTTTAAAAAAAAAGTTGCATTCTTCACATTAGGATGTAAAGTTAATCAATATGAAACAGAAAGTATAAAAAAAAGTTTTATAGAAAGAGGATATGTGGAAGAAAAGTTTGAAAATTCTGCTGATATATATATTGTAAATAGCTGTACAGTAACAAGTATAGCTGATAGAAAAACAAGAAATATGTTAAGAAGAGCGAAAAAGATAAATCCAAAAAGTACTGTTGTGGTAACTGGATGTTATGCACAAACGAACAGTAAAGATTTGGAAAAAATAGAAGAAATAGATATGATTATTGGTAACGATAAGAAAAATAAGATAGTAGAAATAATAGAAGATTCAAATGAAGAAGTAATTGTTGGAAATATATTTAACGAAAACAAATATCTGGAGTTAAATTTTTCTACATATCGAGAAATGACAAGAGCTTATATAAAAATACAAGATGGATGTGAAAATTTTTGCTCTTATTGTAAAATTCCATTTGCAAGAGGGAAAAATAGAAGCCGTAAATTGGAAAATATTATAAAAGAAGTTAAACTTTTAGCTGATTCTGGATATAAAGAAATTATATTAATTGGAATAAATTTAGGAGCATATGGAGAAGATTTTGAAGAGAAAATTAAACTTGAAGATGTAATAGAAAAAGTATCAAGAATAGATGGGATAGAAAGAATAAGATTAGGTTCTATATATCCTGATAAAATTAGTGATAGGTTTATAGATATTTTAAAAAATAATAAAAAATTGATGAATCATTTGCATATTTCTCTGCAATCAGGCGATGATAAAGTATTAAATTTGATGAAGAGGAAATACAATGCAAAAGAGGCTATTGATGTATTGAAAAAGATAAAAAGAGAAATACCAGAAATAGCATTTTCTGGAGATGTAATTGTAGGTTTTCCACAAGAAGAAGAAAAAAACTTTGAAAATACATATAATTTTATTAAAGAAATCGGTTTTTCTGATTTACATATTTTTCCATATTCAGATAGAGAAAACAGTTTGGCAACTAGTTTTACAGGGAAAATATCATCTTTAAAGAAAAAAGAAAGAGCTAAAAAATTAGAAGAACTAAGAGAAAAAATGTTTTTAGAATTTAGAGAAAAATATATTGGAAAAGAAGTAGATGTTTTAATAGAAAAAATAGATAATGTAAAGAATATAGCAGAAGGATATACAAAAAATTATTTGAAAGTTGAGATTGAGGCTAATAATGTAAATGATAGCTTTAAAGTAAATGATATTGTAAAAACAAAGATAAAAAAAATAAAAAAGGGGATGCTTATAGGTGGTCCGAAAAAAGAGGAAGATTAAGCCAAGATTTTTTATAATTTTGTCAATATTATCGGGGATAGTTTTTTATTTTTTGTTTTTGGATGAGCCATTAAAAATAAAAAAAGTTCATAATATAATAACAACTGATAACTTTATTCTTATTAAAAATAATGAATTATATTTAGTTTATGATAAAAAAATAGGTTTTAAGTTGCCAAAAGATACAATTTTTTCAAAAACAGAAGAGATAAATAAATTAATAAAAAGAAAAGAATATAGAAAATTACTATTAGAAATAAATTATTTTTTGCCAGAAAAATTAGATGATTATTTTATATTAAATGAGTATAATATGAAAAATATAGATATAAAAAATATACCTAGAATAAAAATCGGGGACAAATTATATTTTGATAGCTATAGTTTTTCTAAAATATTAAATGGGCATAGTTCTAATACAGTAAATTTAAAGAATAAAAATATTATTGTAGACGTTTTAAATGGAAATGGAAAATCTGGATATGCAAAAAAAATAGGAGAATTATTAAAAAAGAAACTGGGTTATAGATATAATCCAGCTAATTATGAAAAATATACAGAATATAGTTATATAATTAATAAAAATTTAAGTAAAGATGAATTAGAAAAAATTGCAATAAATTTACCAGAAAAATATATAAAAAAAATGAAAAACTATTCTGTAGATACATTAGCAAATTCAATAGTTATTTTAGGAAGAGAAAAAAAAATAGGATTTAGTATATGGATTTATACAAATAAAATTTTAGATAGAAAGTATTATAACAAATTAAAAGAAAAAAAATATGTTAGAGTTCATAGAAGTAAAAAAAACAGAAAAATAATTAAAACTTATTTAGAATATAATTCAGAAGATTATTTTACTGCATATAAAATGGGTAAAGTTTTAGGAGTAGATAATTTGGTGGAAAACAACAATATTAAAAATAAAATAAATATATACGTGGAGGAGTAAAAAAGATGAATGATAAATTAAAAGCAATAGTAGAAGGTATCGAAAGTAAAAAAGGGAAGGATGCGGTTGTATTAGATTTGGCAGGGAAAAATAGCGTAGCAGAGTATTTTGTTATATGTACAGGGAGCTCAGAACCTAATTTAAAAGCAATTGTAGATGAAGTAGAGGATAAAATGGAAGGATTAAAAGAAACAAGATTAAGAATAGAGGGGTATAATGAAGGAAAATGGGCTATATTAGATTATGGAGATATAATGGTACATGTATTTTTAGAAGAAACAAGAAAATTTTATAATTTAGAAAATTTGTGGAATCAATCAGAAATTTTATATAGAGGTTAATAAATGGCTGCTATTTTTTATCCAATAATAATATTAATGATATTTATAGAAATGTCTATTTATGTAGATTTTCCATATTTTGCATTGGGATTAACTTTTATTGGGTATTTGACATATAAAGAAGGAAAAAGAGCAATTATATATAGCATGATAATAGCTTTTTTTACAGATTTTAGTTCATATGGAATAATATTTTTTATGTTTTATACATTTTTATTATATCAAATATATAAACATATAAATTTTACTAGAATAAATATAGTTATAGTATCAATATTGGAAATATTATTATATTTTTTATATTTGGGGATATTTAAAATGAATACATTTGATATTTTAATTATAATTAAAGAATTTATATTTGTATTTATTTATAATTCATTATTTTTTGAGTTAGAAAAATTAGATGCGTTTAAGAAAAAATAAGATTTGTATATAAAAAAATAAAATTCTGAGAATTGTTTGAGAAAATATATATTTATTTATATTTTTAAAATAAATTTATTTTAAATTATTTATAAACTGGAGTAAAGATGAAATTAAATAGAGAAAATGATACAAGAGTATATATATTTATTGGGTTTGTAATATTATTTTTTACAATATTGTTAATTAGACTTTTTTTTATGCAGGTTGTGGAATGGAAATATTATAAAAAATTATCTAAAAATAATAGAACTAAAATAAGAGAAATAGAAGCTCCTAGAGGGAAAATTTACGATAGAAATGGCAAGCTTTTAGTTACTAATGTTGCAGGTTATAAATTGGTTTATTTAAATAAAAGAAAATATACTCCTGAAATATTAAAGAAGATAGGAGAAATATTAAATAGATCCCAAAAACAAATTATAAAATTAATAAAAAACGGATATATTTATGGATATACTGGCGAAAATGTATTGGTAGAGGATTTGAATAGAAATATAGCATTAAAACTTATGGAAAACATTGACAATTTCCCATATTTAGATGTAATAACATATCCTAAAAGAAAATATTTATATAATGATTTAGCTTCTCATGTATTGGGATATATAAGGAGTATTAATACGAAAGAGTTTGATAAATTAAGAAAATTAGGGTACAATCAAGGAGATAAAATAGGAAAAAAAGGAATAGAAAAAAAATATGAAAATTTATTAAAAGGTAAAAATGGGTTAGAATACATTGAGGTAAACGCACTTAATAAATTAGTAAATAGATTAGATACAAATGTTGCAACTCCTGGAAAAGATTTAAAATTATCTATTGATATAGAATTAGAAAAAGATATGTCTAATTATCTAAAAGGGAAAAAAGCAGCATTTATTGCAATGGAAGCTAAAACTGGAAGAATTATAACTTTTGTTAGCTCTCCAGGATATGATTTAAATAAGTTTACTGGTAAAATGACACAAAAAGAATGGAATAGTATCTTGAAAAATCCAAATAGGCCATTAGAAAACAGAGGAAGCGTAGGAACTTATCCACCAGGCTCTATTTTTAAACCAATTGTTGCAATGGCGGTTTTAAATTCTGGGATTTCACCGGATAAAACAATTTTTGATCCAGGCTATTATAAAATAGGTAAATGGAGATGGAACGATTGGAAACTAAGTGGGCATGGGATAGTTAATTTAGAAGATGCAATTGTACATTCATGTGATACTTATTTTTATACAATGGGAGATAAAATAGGATATAAAAAAATTGTAGATATGTCAAAACAATTTGGAATAGGAAGAAAAACAGGGATTGATATTCCAGAAGAGAGAGCCGGAAACTTACCAGATGAGAAATGGAAGAGAAGAGTTGTAAATGAACCGTGGTATGGAGGAGATACTATAAATTTATCAATAGGACAGGGATATTTGACAACTACTCCACTTCAGATGTTAGAAGCGTATGATATACTAGCAAATAAAGGAGTTGGATATAAGCCTCATTTTGTAGAAGAAATAGACGGAAAAGAAGTGAAAAAAGTAATAAAATACAAAGTTAATTTAAAAAAGGAATATTTTGATATTATAAACTTAGCATTAAGAAAAGTTGTGAAAGAGGGTACAGCAGCTAATATTAATATGAAAAATATTGAAATAGCTGGGAAAACAGGTTCAGCTGAAAATTCTCATTATAAGATTACACATGCTTGGTTTGCTGGATTTGCTCCATATGATAATCCAGAAATTGTTTTTGTGTCTTTTATAGAAGGAGGAGGGCATGGAGGAAGTCATGCAGCTCCAGCGGCAAAAGAGTTTGTAAAAAAATATTTTGAAAATAGGATGGTGAAATAATTGCTAAAAGGGGTAAAAGAAGGAATTAGTATAGAAATTAATAATTATAATGAGGATATAAAAGAATTAAAAGATAAACTTAAAAACAAAGATTTTTTAGGTGAAGATGTAGATTTTATATTAAGAAGAAAAGATAAAAAATATTTTAGAGAAATTTATGATTTGGTAAATGAGTATGGATATGATGCATATATTCTAAAAGATGAAGAAGAAAAAGAAGAAGTTGAGGAAGAAAAAACCTTGATAGTTAAAAAGACTGTTAGATCGGGAACTAGAATAGAATTTGATGGAAATATAGTTATCGTAGGAGATGTAAATCCAGGCTCAGAAATTTTTGCTGATGGAGATGTATATATCTATGGAAGAGCAAGAGGGATAATTCATGCTGGAAGAAAAGGAGATATTACAAGAAGAATATTAGCTCTAGGAATGGAAGTGAATCAAATTAGAATTGGGAATATATATGCAAAAGGTGACGGTGGATTAAAAAAAGGAGTATCAGAAACAGCATATGTTGAAGATGGAAGAATAGTATTACAAGAGTATAAATGGATATAGGAGGAAATAAAATGTTAAAAGTAGGAGTAATTGGAGCATTAGGGAAAATGGGACAAGAAACAATAAAAGCGGTCTCTAATGAAGATGAAATGAAAGTTGTAGCTGCATTAGATGTGGTTAAAACAGGCGAAGAAATAAAAATAGGTGAAAACAGTTATAAAATTAGTGATAGCATTGAAAAAGCCTCTAAAAATGTTGATGTATTTATTGATTTTACAGGTCCAAAATCAGTGAAAGAAAATGCGAAACAAATAATTGGATTAGGAAAAAATTTGATTATAGGGGCAACAGGTATTTTAGAAGCTGAAATTAACGAATTAAGAGTTTTAGCTTTGGAAAATAAAGTAAATGTTATGATTATACCTAATTTTGCAATTGGAGCAGTTTTGATGATGGAATTTTCAAAAAGAGCAGCTAAATATTTTAATGAAGTAGAAATATTGGAATATCATCATCCATATAAATTGGATGCTCCGTCTGGAACGGCAATAAAAACTGCAAAGCTAATTCAAGAAACTAAAGAATCTAGAGAAAAATTAAAGGGAAAAGAGATTATAGAAGGAGCAAGAGGAGCAAATGTTGGAGATATAAATATCCATAGTATTAGATTAAATGGGTTTGTAGCATCACAAGAAGTAATATTTGGTGGAGCGGGACAGACATTAAAAATAAGGCATGATTCAATAAATAGAGAATCTTTTATGCCGGGAGTTATATTAGCACTTAAAAATATTAATGAAATAGAGGGGGTAATTTATGGAATGGAAGCCATTTTATAATAATAATAAAGAAGGGAAGTTATATGTTATACCTTTAGGAGGAATTGGAGAAATAGGGAAAAATATGACATTGATTCAATATAAAGATGAAATTATTTCAATAGATGTAGGATTAACTTTTCCTGGAGAAGATATGTTGGGAATAGATTTAGTGATACCAGATTTTAATTATGTGATTAAAAATTCTTCGAAATTAAAAGGAATAGTATTAACTCACGGGCATGAAGATCATATTGGAGCTTTGCCATACTTATATAAAGAGATACCAGCAGACATTCCTATGTATGGAAGTAAATTAACATTAGCATTAGCAAAAGAAAAATTTGAAAGATTTGATGAAAATGTAAAACATAATTTTAAAGAGGTAAAAGGAAGAGATAAAGTAAAAATTGGGAAATATTTTGAAGCTGAATTTATAAAAACGACTCATAGTATTTCAGATACTTTTGCTATTGCAATACATACTCCTATAGGAACTATAGTTCATACTGGAGATTTTAAAATAGATTTAACACCAATTAATAATGAATCTACAGACTTTTTTAAATTAGCAGAATTAGGAGAAAAGGGAGTTTTATTTTTAATGTCTGACAGTACCAATGCTGAAAGAGAAGGGTACACTATGTCAGAAAGAAGTGTTGGAGAGGCATTGCAACAAGAGTGTGAAAAGGCAAAAGGGAGAATAGTTGTAGCAGCTTTTGCAAGTCATATACATAGATTGCAACAAATTATAGAGGTAGCTACAAATTTAGGAAGAAAAATAGCTATTGATGGAAGAAGTATGATTAGAGTTGTGGAACTAGCTTCTAGATTAGGCTATTTAAAGATAGAAGATAATGTATTAATTGATCTGAAATCAGTAGATAATTATAAAGATGAAGAGATAGTTTTATTGTGTACAGGAACTCAAGGAGAACCAATGGCTGCATTATCTAGAATAGCTAATAGAACACATAAACATATAAATATAAAAGAAGGGGATACTGTAATAATATCTGCTACACCTATTCCTGGGAATGAAAAAGCAGTATATAAAACAATAAATAGATTAATAAAAAATAATGCTGAAGTTATTTATGAAAAAATATCAGGAATTCATGTATCTGGACATGGAAGTCAAGATGAATTAAAGTTAATGTTAAATTTAGTTAAACCTAAATTTTTTATGCCAGTTCATGGAGAGTATAAACATTTAAAAAAACATAAAGATATGGCATTAGCAGTTGGAATTCCTGAAGAAAATATTATAATCTCTGAAAATGGATTGAAAATTGAAATAACTAAAAATAATGCTAAAATATCAGGTAAAGTACCATCAGGAATAACATTAATAGATGGGCTTGGAATAGGTGATATTGGAAACATTGTATTAAGAGATAGACAACATTTAGCTCAAGATGGTATAGTGATAGTAGTTATAACTATTTCAAAAAAAGATGGAGAAATTCTTGCAGGACCAGATATAATTACAAGAGGATTTGTATATGCAAGAGAGTCTGGAGATCTTATTCGTGGTACTGAAAGTTTGATAAAAGAGGAACTTTCAAAATATAAAAAAGTAACAGAATGGGCAGTATTAAAAAGCGCTGTAAGAGATATAACAAGAGGATATTTATATGAACAGACAAAAAGAAATCCAATAATTTTACCTATAATAATGGAGGTTTAAAATGAAAATAACAAGCAAAAGAAGAGCATATTTAAGAAAACTAGCAAATAAAGAAGTAGCGATAATAAGAGTTGGTAAAGATGGAATAAGTGAAAATTTAATAGAAGCATTAAACAAAGCTTTAACAGCTAGAGAATTGGTTAAAATAAAAGTTTTAAATAATTCAGAGGAAGATATAAAAAAAGTTGGGTATGAAATAGCTGAAAAAGTAAAAGCAGAGTTAATCCATATCTTAGGAAAAACTGCAGTTTTTTTTAGAGAAAATGAAGAAAAACCTATCATTTCAACTGAGTTAAAGGGGATATAAAAAGATGAGTTATAAAGGAATTTTTTTTGGAAATGGAATTTTAGACATAGTTTTTGTAGCTTGGTTTATAGCACAAGGATATAAAGTCATAAGTTCTGTATTTAAAGAAAAAAAATTGAATTTTAAAAGATTTATAGAAACAGGCGGTATGCCAAGTTCGCATACTGCTTCTGTAGTATCTTTGCTAACAGCTATAGGAATAAAAAATGGAATTAGTTCAACAGAATTTGCAATTACATTTGTTTTTGCTATGATTGTAATGTATGATTCTTCAGGAGTAAGAAGAGCTGCAGGAAAACAAGCCTCTGTATTAAATAGAATAGTAGATGATTTATGGAAAAAAGATGGAAAAAGAATTATGGAAAATGATTTAAAAGAACTTTTAGGGCATACGCCTGTAGAAGTTTTTGCAGGAGCAATTTTAGGAGTAGTAGTGGCATTTATTATGAGTTAATAAATATTAGAAAATAATATTTTTATATTTTTTATTTACTAGGAAAGTATAAATTTATTCAGAAAATAAGCTACGCCGTTTTTTTGAAATATGCGATTTTTCAAAGCAAAATTTTTCAGAAACCAAAAATTTAAAAAAATATTTATGTTTTACCAGATGAAGCGTAACTTATTTTTTTATAAACAAATAGGGAATTAATTTTTTAGTCATTCGTAAGGAGAAGTTTTTATTATGAAAATAAAAGATAAAAATTTAGAAGAGTTAAAAGATATAGCAAAAGAGATAAGAGAACTTCTTATAGATGTTGTGAGTAAAAATGGTGGTCATTTAGCATCTAATTTAGGAGTGGTAGAGCTTACAATAGCACTCCATTATATATTTAATTCTCCAGAAGATATAATGCTTTGGGATGTAGGGCATCAAGCTTATGTACATAAAATATTGACAGGAAGAGAAGAAAGATTTCCTACGATTAGAAAAAAAGGTGGTTTAACACCTTTTACTAATCCTAATGAGAGTATTCATGATGGATTTATATCGGGACATGCTGGGAATACATTGTCAGCAGCACTTGGAATACATGAGGCTAAAAAGAATAACAAAGTAATAGCTATAATAGGAGATGCAGCATTAGCAAATGGAGAAAGTTTAGAAGCTATAAATAATATTAGTGAAAAAGATAAAAATTTAATAATAGTATTAAATGACAATGAACATTCTATAGGTGAAAATGTAGGAGCTTTGTCAAAATATATGAGTAAAATAATGGGTAAGAAAAGTTATAATGACTTTAAAAATGAAGTAGAATTATTAGTTAGAAAAGTAATATTTGGGAATTCTGTAGCTGATTTTATAAAAAGATTAGAACATACGGTAAAATATTTTTTTAACCCTGGGAATTTTTTTGAAGAATTAGGTATTCATTATATAGGACCTGTTGATGGGCATAATTTAAAAGAGTTAATATCTACTTTTGAAGATGTAAAAGATATGGAAGGACCTGTAATTGTACATATAAAAACAGAAAAAGGGAAAGGGTATAAATTTGCAGAACAAAACAGAGAAAAATTTCACGGTATATCTCCATTTGATATAAAAACAGGAGAAACTTGTAAAAAAAATGAATCTTATTCACAACTGTTTGGAAATAAACTTGTAGAATTAGGAGAAAAAAATTCAGAAATAATTGCTATAACTGCGGGAATGATAAAAGGGACAGGTTTAGATAAATTTTTTGAAAAATATCCTAAAAGATCATATGATGTTGGAATAGCAGAAATGCATGCTGTAACTTTTGCAGGAGGGCTTGCTATAAAAGGGAAAAAACCAGTAGTGGCAATATATTCTACATTTTTACAAAGAGCTTATGATCAATTAATTCACGATATTGCATTGCAAAATTTACCAGTTTTATTTATTTTGGATAGAGCAGGAATAGTTGGAGAAGATGGGCCTACTCATAATGGGATATTTGATATTGCCTATTTACAATCTATACCTAATATTAGAATTATGGCACCATTTTCAAAAGAAGATTTAGAAAAATCATTGGAATTTGCAGTAAATGATAAATCAGGACCTATTGCAATAAGAATTCCAAGAGATTCAAGCTTTTGTTTGAATGTAGGTTTTGAATATGGTAAATGGCAAGAAATAAAAAAAGGTAATGAATATTTAGTTATAGCAGTTGGAAGTATGTTAAAAGAGCTGTTAATTATAGAAAAAGAATTGAATAAAAATAATGTTTATCCAACTATTGTAGGAGTTAATTTTATAAATCCATTAGATGAAAAATATATCTTAGAAAATTTTGTTAAATATGAAAAGATATTTATATTAGAAGAAGGAATATTACATGGTGGGTTTAGTAGTAAAATATTAGAATTTTTAAATGATAAAAATATTAATAAAATTATACACAGAATAGGAATAGAAGGATTTGTAGAGCATGGAAAAAGAGATGAAATATTGACAGATTTAGGATTAAAGGGAAAAAAATTAGTGGATAGGTTATTAAAGAAATAAGTTGAAATATAAAGAATAAGGATAAAACCTTATATGACAGACAGGAGGAAGTTTGATTGGCAGATAAAAACGTGAGGGTTTTTGTTAATGGTATTTTATTACATCCAGTTATTCAAAAATTAAAATTAGTAGATGATAAGGGGATAACAGTTTCAACTCATACTTATGATGTATTAAGGGTGGCAATAAAACAGATAAAAAGCAGGTATTTTGACAATTTAGAAGAGGCTTCAGAAGATTTGGACTTTTTTGCAATTTTAATAGGGATATTAATACATGATACAACTAAGGGGACATTAAGATTAAGTGGATCTAAAAATTCTCATAGTTATATAATGAGAAATAATCCAGATATTGTAATGAAAGAGGCAGAATCTATAATAGAAGAAGTGGAAAATTTTACAAAATTAAATATAAAGAAGGAAACTAGAGATCATATTATTCATATTGTTGCTTCGCACCATGGAAGATGGGGAAGAATAAAACCACAAACAAAAGAAGCACATATAGTTCATGAGGCAGATAAATATTCTGCTATGTATCACAGAATAACTCCAATTGGAGCTAAAAAGATTATAAAATTAATGTCAGATGGTTTTTCAAAAGATGAAGTGGTAAAAATAACAGGTTATACAAGTGGGATAATAGATAATAGATTAAAAAGAGCAAAACAAGAATTAAATATAAAAACAAATAGAGGATTACTTAGCTATTATAATAAATATAAATCAATACCAGATGGAGATGAATTTTTTAGTAGAAGAATTAGAGAAACTGAAAAATTAATAAAAAAAGTTGAAGTGATTGGTTTTGAAGATCTTGTATTGAAAAATATTTTAATTGATTATATTTATAGAGAAGATATTTTTGAATGAAAATAGATTAATATTAGAAATAGAGTGATTTTGATTTAAAATTAATTTATAAAATACGAAAAATTATTTTTAATATTTAGGTACATTAAAAAAATAAATTCGTCAAAATTGTTTGAGAAAATCTGTAGATACGTTCATATTTTTCAAACAAATGACTCATTAATTTTTTTAAAGTCCCTTATTATAGAAAGGTTGTTTTTTATGAAAGAAAGATTAGATGTACTTTTAGTGGAAAAGGGATTTTTTGAGAGTAGAGAAAAAGCTAAAAGAGCAATTATGGCAGGGATAATAGTAGTTAATGATAAAAAAGTAGATAAAGCAGGAACTAAAGTTAAAGTAGAGTCAGAATTAAGAATAAAAGGGACACCTCTAAAGTATGTAGGGAGAGGTGGATTAAAATTAGAAAAATCAATAGAAGCGTTTGAATTAGATTTTAAAGATAAATTGGTTTTGGATATTGGAGCTTCTACTGGCGGTTTTACTGACTGTGCATTACAAAATGGAGCAAGATATGTGTACAGTGTAGATGTTGGAACTAATCAATTAGCATGGAAATTAAGACAAGATAGTAGAGTAAAATCTCTTGAAAATATGCATATAAAAAATTTAGAATTAAAAGAGTTAGATAATAATTTGGTAGACTATATAGTAATTGATGTTTCTTTTATATCATTGACAATGGTATTTAATTATTTAAAAAAATTTTTAAATGATTCAGGTCAAGTTGTTGCTTTAATAAAACCACAATTTGAGGTTGGAACTGCAAATATTTCAAAAGGTGGAATAGTAAAAGATTTTTCTAAACATATTATGGCAATAGAAAAAGTTATTAATTCAGCATATGAAAATGGATTGTTTATAAAAAAATTAGACACATCTCCAATAACAGGAACTAAAGGAAATGTAGAATATATTTCATTATTTGACATAGAAAATAAAAATATTAATATAGATATAGAAAATATAGTAGAAAAAGGAAAAAAACTAAAAAAAGGAGATGGAAAAAAGTGAAAAATAGGAAAATATTTTCAATTGGAGTATTGACTTTAATATTATTATTAGCATTTACTTCACTATATGCAAAAAGTAATAGTAATAAATCAAGTAAAGATGAAAGTAAAGAAACAGTTAAAGTAGGATTTATGTCACATATAAAGGAATTAAGAGAAATTTCTGAAGTTATGGATTTAATTCAAACTAATTTTGTAGGTGATAAAAAAATAGATAGTAAAGTTCTTTTACATGGAGCGTTAAAAGGAATGGTAGAATCTTTAGATGATCCACATACAAATTATTTTCCTCCTAAAGAGCTTAATTCATTTACTGAAGATATAAAAGGAGAATATGCAGGAGTAGGAATGGTTGTTAGTAAAAAAGATAATGTATTAATAGTAGTTTCTCCAATAGAAGATACTCCAGCATATAAGGCTGGGATGAGACCAAAAGATAAAATAATAGCAATAGAAAAAGATTCAACATTAAATTTAAGTTTAGAAGAGTGTGTAAAAAAATTAAAAGGAAAAGCTGGAACAACAGTTAAAATAACTGTTTTAAGAGAAGGAGTAGAAAAACCTTTTGAGGTAAAATTAACAAGAGCTATAATAAAATTAAAATATGTTAAAAGCAGAATGTTAGAAAACAAAATAGGATATGTTAGATTAACACAATTTGGAGAACATGTAGCACCTGATGTGAGAAAAGCAGTAGAAAATTTAAGAAAAGATGGTATGAAAGGTTTAGTATTTGATTTAAGAACTAATCCTGGTGGAGCTTTGTCACAAGCTGTAAAAATAGCTTCAATATTTATAGATGAAGATCCAATTGTTACAGTAAAAGATAAAGCAGGAAGAGTAGAAACATATAATCATGAAGGTACTGCATATACAGATTTCCCAATGGTTGTACTTGTAAATGGTGGAAGTGCATCAGCTTCGGAAATAGTATCAGGAGCTATAAAAGATCATAAAAGAGGAATATTAATAGGAGAAAAAACATATGGGAAAGGCTCTGTTCAAAATATAGTACCTTTACCAGATGGAGATGGAATAAAATTAACAATAGCAAAATATTATACACCTTCTGGAGTATGTATAAATGGAATAGGAATAAATCCTGATATAGAAGTAAAAGAAAAATATATGTTTTTTAATGGATTTATTACAAATATAGTAAAAGAAAAAACAGAAAAAAAATCTGACACTAAAAAAGATGTAAATAATGTAAAAGATACAAAAGATACAAAAAATGCAAAAGATACAAAGAAAAAAGAAGAAAAAAAATCTGATGATATACAATTAGATACTGCAATAAATGTTTTAAAAGGAATAATGTTTTATAAAAAATAGAAAGGGGTTTATACCCCTTCTATCTTTTTTATGTGATAAGAGAGATTAAAGAAATAAAAATTAGTAAGGAGATGGGAAATGTTATATATAGTAACAACTCCAATAGGAAATTTAGAAGATATAACTATGAGAGCATTGAGGATATTAAAAGAAGTAAACTATATTTTTGCAGAAGATACAAGGCAAACAAAAAAACTTTTAAGAAATTTTGAAATAGAAAATATTGTATATCAATATCATGAACATAATAAATTACAACAAATTGGAAACATAATTAGTTTATTAAAAAATGGAAAAGATATAGCATTAGTTACAGATGCAGGAGTTCCTTGTATTTCAGATCCTGGATATGAAGTTGTAGATGAAGCATTAAAAGAAGGAGTTGAAGTTACTTCAGTACCTGGACCAAGTGCATTGACAGCAGCAGCTTCTATTAGTGGAGTAAGTATGAGAAGATTTGTATTTGAAGGTTTTTTACCGAAAAAGAAAGGAAGACAAACTTTATTTAAAAAATTAGTCGAAGAAGAGAGAGCTATTATAATTTTTGAATCGCCAAATAGGATATTAAAAACTTTAAAAGATATAAATGGGTATTTGGGTAATAGATCAATAGTAATAGTTAGAGAGATAACAAAAGTATATGAAGAGATAATCAGAGGAAAAACTTTAGAAGTGATAGATAAACTTGAAAAAAAGCCTATAAAAGGTGAGATAGTATTAATAATACGAGGAAAAGGTGAAGATAAAAATGACAGTAAATAATATAAATTGGTATCCAGGACATATGAAAAAAACAAAAGAGTTGATAAAAGAAAATTTGAAAATAGTGGATTTAGTTTTAGAAGTTGTAGATGCTAGGATACCAATAAGTAGTAAAAATCCAGATATTTTAGACTTAACAAAGCATAAAAAAAGAATATTATTATTAAACAAATCAGATTTGGTTTCTAAAGAAAATTTAAATGAATGGAAAGAATATTTTATAAATAAAAAATTTGCAGATGAAGTTATAGAAGTTAGTGCAAGAACAGGGTATAATTTGAAAAAATTATATAAGATAATGGATGTAATGTTAAAAGAGAAAAGTGAGAGAATGAAAAAAAGAGGAATAATAAAGACTAATTTAAGACTACTAGTTGTGGGAATTCCTAATGTAGGAAAATCACAATTAATAAACAAAATTGTTGGGAAAAAAGCAGCTGGAGTTGGGAATAAACCTGGATTTACAAGAGGGAAACAATGGGTTAGAATAAGAGATGGAGTAGAACTTTTGGATACACCTGGTATTTTATGGCCAAAATTTGAAAGCAAAGAAGTAGGGATGAATTTAGCTATAACAGGCTCTATAAGAGATGAAATATTAAATATAGAGGAAATAGCTGCAGGATTTATAAAAAAATCAATAGAAAAAGGACAAGAAGATATTTTAATATCTAAGTATAAGATAAAAAAAGAAGATTTGAATGAGATTCCAGAAGTTGTTATTGAGAGAATGGCGTTTAGTTTAGGAATGATAATGAAAGGTCAAAAACCTAATATAGCTAAAATAGTATCTTTAATTTTAAGAGATTATAGAAGTGGAAAACTAGGTAAATTTGCTTTAGATAATATTGAAAAAGAGATAGACAATATATAAATATGAGGTGAAAAAATGAAAAATTTAGATATAAACTTGGAATTTACAGAAAAAATATTAGTAGGATTTATAAAAGAGGAAGTTAAAAAATCTGGATTTAATAAAGTTGTATTAGGACTATCAGGAGGAATAGATTCTTCATTAGTAGCATATTTAGCAGCAAAGGCATTAGGTAAAGAAAATGTATTGGGAGTTATGATGCCATATAAAACTTCAAGTAAAGGAAGTTTGGATCATGCAGAATTAGTGGCTATTGGAAGTGGGATAAGAACAGAAGTAGTAGAAATTACAGATATGTTAGATGCTTATTTTAAAAAATTTCCAGATATGACCGATTTGAGAAAAGGGAATAAAATGGCTAGAGAAAGAATGACAATATTATATGATTTTTCTGCAAAGGAAAATGCCCTTGTATTAGGAACAAGCAATAAAACAGAACTTTTATTGGGATATGGGACGCAACATGGTGATATGGCTTCTGCTATAAATCCAATTGGAGATTTATATAAAACTCAAGTTTGGGATTTATCAAGATATATGGGAGTTCCTAAAGAGGTAATAGAAAAAAAACCAAGTGCTGACCTTTGGGAAGGTCAAAGTGATGAGCAAGACCTTGGATTTACTTATGCAGAAGCAGATAAGCTTTTATATCTATTAATAGATGAAAGATATACTATAGAAGAATTAAAAAACATTGGATATAGTGAAAGCTTTGTAAAAGAGATATATAGAAAAATAAAGATGTCTCAATATAAAAGAAAATTACCATTAATAGCAAAAGTATCTAAAAGGACAATTGATAAAGATTTCAGATATCCAAGAGATTGGGAGATATAAAAAATGAGGAATATTATTATTTTTACATTTTTTTCTGTAATAATTCTTTTTTTTGAATATAGTGATTATTTTGAATATAAAAAATATATAATTAGTGTCGAAGAAAAAAATGAACTTAATTTTATTGAAAATTTAAATAAAGATTCAATTAATAAAGTAAAAAATAGAGAAGTATATAATTTAAATGAAAAATATTCATTAAAGGAAGTCGATTTTTATTTAGGAAAGTCATTAAGTTATAAAAATAATAGAGTTAAATATGTAAAGAATAAACTGTTTAGTAAGAGATGGAATTATATTTTTGTTAGAGATATAAGAGAAAGTTTAAAAAAATTAAATCAAAATATTATAACTAAAAGTTTTGAAACAGTTCTTTTCTTTATACTGTTTTTAATGTTTGTGTTGGTTGATTCGAAAAACAAAACATATTTATTAGAAATAAAGCATAAAGAAGATTTAGAAAAAGATTTGAATAAAGCAAAAGCTATTCAAGATAAACTTTTTAAAGAGATAAATATATCAAAAGAGAGGTATCAGATAAAATCTTTTTATAAGTCTTATAGGGAAGTTGGTGGAGATTTTTATGGAATAGAAGAGATCTCAAAGGGAAAATATTTTATTTATGTAGGGGATTCTGCAGGGCATGGATTACATGCAGCATTAATAAGTTCTTTTTCTAAAATTACAATTGAAAATTTGAGGAATAAAGGTTATAATATATTAGAAATAGTCGAAGAATTAAATAATAACTTTTTGACAATAGAGGGATTTGAAGATTATTATGTAACTTTATTTTTAGGAATATTTGATTTTAATTTAATGGAATTAGAGTATTTATCTTGTGGGCATGAAATTCCATTTGCTTTAAAGGATAATAAAATTAAAGATTTATTTACTGCAAAAGAGAATAATATGGTAATTGGAATGTTAGAAGAAGTTCCATTTATAAAAAACAAAGTAAAAATAGAAGCTGGGGTAAATTATTTGATTTATACAGATGGGATTTTGGATACAATAGGAGAAGATGAACTGAAAAGAGTATTAACCAAATATGGAGAAGAAGGAGTAAAAGAGATTTTGAAAAATAGTGAACCAAAAGATGATATGAGCTATATAGAAGTTTCAATAAAATAACTTTAGGAGTAGCTTAAAAATAACTTAGGAGGTGTTTCTGATGAGTGGAAATAAGTTCAGAGTGATTGAAATTGATGATTTTAAGGATGCAAAAAAAAGGGTTAAAGATGTAGTTAGTGGAATTGAAAATATTAAAAGGTTGCAAGAAAAGACACTTTTTAGAGCAATTGAAATTAAAAATTTAGATGCACGAGCTGCAAATATCCTAAATTATGAAGCATTATCTTGTAATGTAGAGGCAATAATTTCAGAAGATGTATTTAATTTTTCAGTAAAAACTACAGATATAATATTATTAGGTACAATTAGAAATTATGAAAAACTATATTATAGATTAAAAACTAAAAAATTTGGACTTTCTAAATTAAGTGAAGAATTAAAAGATACTTTGTTAAAATATGATAGCAATTATGAAGAGGTAACAGTAGGAGATTACACTTTTAATTTTAATGAAAAAACTTATATTATGGGGATTTTAAATATAACTCCAGATTCATTTTCAGATGGAGGGAATTTTTTAACTCCAGAATTAGCAATAAAAAGAGCCATAGAAATGAAAAAGAATGGTGCAGATATTATTGATATAGGAGCAGAATCTTCAAGACCTGGAGCAACTCCTGTAACTGCAGAGCAAGAATTAGAAAGGTTGATTCCAGTTGTAGAAGAATTAAGAAAAGAGATAGATTTACCTATTTCAATTGATACATATAAATCGGAAGTGGCGAAAGAGATGTTAGAAAGAGGAGTACATATAATAAATGATATAACAGGATTAAAGGGAGATCCAAAACTTTCTGAAGTGATATCTGATTATGAAGCTTTGGCAGTAATAATGCATATGCAGGGGACTCCGCAAAATATGCAAAAAAATCCAGAATATGAAGATGTAGTTGCTGATGTAATAGAAGAATTAAGAAAAAGTATTCAAATAGCAGAAATTTCTGGAATAAGAGATAAAAATATTATAGTAGATCCTGGAATAGGATTTGGGAAAACAGTTAAACATAATCTTGAGATATTTAAAAGATTAAAAGAGTTTAAATCATTAGGAATGCCAATATTAATTGGAGCTTCTAGAAAATCAATGATAGGTGAAATATTAGATCTACCAATAGGTGAAAGAATAGAAGGCAGTGTAGCTTTAGCAGTAGCAGCAAGTTTAAAAGGAGCATCTATTCTTAGGGTTCATGATGTAAAAGAAACATATAGGGCTTTAAAGATGATAGATGCAATAAAAAATATTTAGGAACGTTTAAAAATAATGTTCTTATATTTTGTTATAAAAATTGATAGTGTAAAGTTTTTGTAGGAAAAATAATTTCAGCACAAAGAAAGAAGAACTCAAAGTTACACAAAGAAAAATTTTTTTAAAAACATGGGATAAACATAGATTAAAACTGATGAATAAAAATTGGTGGATAATTATCTTTGTTTATCTGAAGATGAAATCCTACAATTATTTTACACTATATAAAAATGGAGGAAATATTGAAAGAAAATTATAATAGAGCATTAAAATTTATTTTTAAAAGATTTTCAGTTTTAGGATTAGTATTAATAGTGAATATTATTAATTCACCATTAAAATCAAATCAGTTCACTTTTTTAGGGGCGAACTTTTTAACAATTTTTTTTATAGGAGGTTTTTTAGGCTTATATGATAAAAATAAAGAAGTAAATGTTAATATAAAAAATTATTTTATAGAAAGTGCAAAATATTTTTCGAGAATTGTATTAAATTTATTTGAACTTTCTATTATAGTTTTAATAGACTTCTTAATAGTATTGTTTTTTGGAAGTTTGCCGATAATAATTACGCAGGTATATCCAAATCCTAGGATGTCAACAGTATTTTTAACAATTATGGTATTAATGGTAGGAATTTATAGATTACCTATATTTATATCATCTTTTTTCACACCTATTTTAGATATAAAAATATATGGTAAAATAGGGATAGTAAGTGCAAAAGAAACAATATATAAATATAAAGTAATATGGATAACAGCAATATTACAGTTGTTAATTTATATGATAATATTTTATCTCAAAATGATTTTTATGAAATCATTATTAATGTATAGTATATTTGATATTTTAGGTGGGATTTTATTTTTAATATTTATTATAGCTGATTTTGATAAATATAAAGAAATTAAAGACATGCAAGAAGAAATTGATTATAATAATTATACAGGAAGATATAGTAAATTAATCGGAAGATTTATAATGTAATAAATTAGGAGGAAAAAGATGGCTTTTAATAATAATCCTTACGATAAGTATAAAAATACACAAATACAAACAGCAACGCCTGGACAGTTAATATTAATGTTATATGAGGGAGCTATTAAATTTTGTAAATTTTCTAAAAATGCAATATTAGAAAAGAATATATCAGATTCAAATAAATATTTGATAAAAACACAAGATATAGTAACAGAATTAATGATATCTTTAGATATGAAATCTGGTGGAGATATAGCTAAAAATTTATATAGTATTTACGATTATATGCTTCGGACTTTGGTTACTGCAAATATGAAAAAAGATATAAGCAAAATCACAGAAGTACAGGAATTATTAGAGGATTTAAAATTAGCTTGGATGGAAGCAGTAAAAAAAACAGGCGGAGTTAAGCCAAGAAGATAAACTATGGAGAAATAATTTTAGGTACAATAAAAAAATGAATTTGTCAAAATTGTTTGGGAAAATTTGTAGATCTATTCATATTTTTCAAATAGATGACTTATTATTTTTTTTAGTTCCCTGTTATGAGGTGTTTTAATGAGAATTATAGAACTTTATTTAAAATTGAAAGAAGCAACAAAAAAAGAACAAGAATATATTTCTGAAAATATTGAATATGATGATAAAATATTAGGAGATTTAGTTACTAATAAAAGAATTTTAAGAGATAAAATAGAAAAAGAGCAGAAACAGAATAAGATATTAGAATCTCAATTAGATGAAGTGAAATCATTAATAGAAGATATAATAGTAATAGAAGAAGAAAATAGGAAAATATATTTCGAAAAATTAAATAATACAAAAAATAATATTGAGAATACAGTAAAAGAGAAGCAGCTTAAAAATACTTATTTTAAAAAAGGAATTATATTTAATAAAATAGATAAAAAACAATAAAACTGTTGAAAAAACCTAAAAAAAATAGTATACTATTAATGAAGGAGTGTTTTTTCTTTACAAGGAGGTGAGAAAGGTGAAAATATCAGGTGCTTATGGAGGAGCATTATATAACATTTTAGCAGACAAAGACAAAAGTATGAAGGAACTATCAAGTGGTAAAAAATTAAATAGTGCTTCAGATGATGCTGCAGGATTAGGGATTTCTAAAAAATTAGAAGCACAATCAAAGGAATTTGCAGCAAAAATTAAAAATTATCAAACGCAAATGTCATTTTATCAAGTTGGAGATTCTGCATTAGAGCAAACAACAGATAATTTGAATAAATTAAGAGAATTGGCAGTACAATATAATAACGATACATTAAGTGATAGCGATAAAAATATAATAAAAGAACAAGCAAAACAAATTTTAGAGGATATAGATACAACTGCAAATTCTACTGAATTTAATTCTAAAAAAGTTGTAGAAGATTTTTCAAGTAATAATCTTGGAATAGAAAAAAAATCACTTTTTTCAGAAGGATTTTTGAAAAAATTGGATGAGGCATTGCAAAAAGTTACAGATAAAAGAAGTGAATTTGGAAGTGAAGTTAATAAGCTTCAAAGTGAAGTAGCAAGAACAAGAGTTGCTCATGAAAATAGTGTAGCTGCAAATTCTAGGATTGAAGATACAGATATGTTGGCTTCTATGCTAAATAATACAAAATCTCAAATATTAGAACAATCAAACTTGGCGGTAACAGCTCAAGCAAATTTATCACAACAAAGAATATTGGATATATTAAAAGATTAAGAAAAAGCAGATATTATATCTGCTTTTTTTATTTGTTAGAAAAGGATAGTGTAAATTTTTTGTAATGGAAAGAATTTCAGCATAAAGACGCAAAGGACACAGAGGTTCACAAAGAAAAAAATTTGAAACCACAGGATAAACAAAGATTAACACTGATGAATAAAAATTGTTGGATGATTATATGCATTTATCTGTGGCTAAATCCTATAATTATTTCACACTATTTTATGAAAGTATAAATTTATTCAGAAGATAAGCTACGCCATTTTTTTGAAATATGAGATTTTTCAAAGCTAAATTTTTCAGAAACCAAAAATTTAGAAAAATATTTATGCTCTACTAGATTAAAGCGTATCTTATTTTTTTATTGTTATGGAATTCTATTACTATATAATTTTTTCTTTGTGATACTTTGAGCTCTCCTTTCTTTGTGCTGAATATTATAAGTAATTTTAGTTTATCCATCTATAATATAAAAAGGAAATATGGATGTTTTGGAGTATAATATTAGTATGAAGGTTGTTATTTTGTATTAATTTAAATAGAGGTGATAAATATGTTGAAAAAAGAATTAGGATTTTGGGGAATATATTCAATGGCACTAGGAGCTATGATTAGTTCTGGATTATTTGTATTACCTGGTATAGCATATAGAGAAGTTGGGCCTATGATGATTTCATCATATATAGTAGCATCTATAATGATGATTCCAACTCTATTTAGTGAAGCAGAACTTTCTACAGCAATGCCAAAAGCTGGAGGAGATTATTTTTTTATAGATAGAAGTTTAGGAGTATTTGGAGGTACAATAGGTGGATTTGCAAATTGGTTTTTTATAAGTTTAAAAACTTCATTTGCATTTGTAGGGATAGGAGCTTTTTATGAACTTATTAATCCAAATACAAATGAATTTCAAATGAGATTAATTGCTATTAGTTTTGCAGTAGTATTTGTAATTATAAATTTATTAAGTGTAAAATTTGTAGGGAAAATAGAAGTCTTTTTAGTGTTTTGGTTGATCTTAATTTTACTCATATTTATAGTAAAAGGAGTTAATATTGTTGAAATTAATAATTTTAAAATTAATAGAGCAATAAATTTTTTTGATATAATATCTACAGCTGGGTTAGTATTTATATCATTTGGAGGAATTACTAAAATAACTAGTGTAGCAGAAGAAGTTAAAAATCCTACTAGAAATATTCCACTGGGAATGTTTTGGGCATTTATTTCAGCTACAATTTTATATATACTTAGTATTACTATAACTGTAGGAATAATGGATCCAGTAAAGTTAGCTAAGAGTTATGCTCCGTTGTCAGAAGCTTCTAAATATTTTATGGGAAATATTGGAGAAATTGTTTTATCAGTAGGAGCATTATTAGCATTTATAACAACTGGAAATGCAGGAATAATGGCAGCATCTAGATTTCCAATAGCAATGAGCAGAGATAGTATATTACCACCATATTTTTCTAATATAAGTAAAAAATTTGGGACTCCATATATTGCTATAATATCTACAGGGTTATTTATTATATCAGTTGTTCTGTTTTTAGATATAAAATCATTAGCAAAAGCAGCATCTACAATTATGTTATTATCATTTATATTTGTAAATATAGCTGTTATAATAATGAGAGAGAGTAATTTGACTAGTTATAGACCTAAATCAAAGACAAAATTATATCCATATTTACAAATAGTAGGGATTTTAGCATATATTTACGTTATTATGGAGATGGGACAAGAATCTATTGCTATATCTTTATTAGTTTTGGGCGGAGCGGCTATTTGGTATTTTGTATATGTAAAAGATAGAGCAAAACGTGAATCTGCATTAATGTATATAGTAAAAAGAACAACTTCAAAAGAATTGATAACAAGTAGTTTAGATACAGAATTAAAAGATATATTATTTGAAAGAGATAATATTATAGAGGATAGATTTGATAAGTTAATAAAAAATATGGATGTTTTAGATATTGAAGGGAAAATGGAAATGTTACCATTTTTTGAGATAGTTGCAAAAGATATGGCGGAAAAATGTAAAATTTCAGAAGAAAAAATGGTGGATTTATTAATAAAAAGAGAGGAAGAATCCCCAACTGTCATAAAAGAAGGAATTGCAATACCGCATTTAATAATACCAGGAGAAAAAGATTTTAATATGTTAGTGGTAAGGTGTAAAGAGGGAATAAATTTTTCATTAGAGAAAAAAAAGGTAAATGTTGTATTCGTTTTAGCAGGAACAAAAGATGAAAGAAACTTCCATTTAAAAGTATTAATGAATATTGCACAAATTATATCAAATGATATTTTTTTAGAAAATTTTATAAAATCTAGAAGTAAAGAAGAATTAAGAAATATATTATTGCTTTCGGAGAGAAAGAGGGGATAAAAATGAAATTTCATTTATATAAAAATGAATATAGAACTATATTAGTTATATCTATCATATCATTTATAGGAATGATGCTTATTTTAATGTTACATTTAAAATCAATGCAAGAAAGTATTAGTATAGAAGAATCACATTATTTTGAAAAAATATGGGATGATTATTTGAAAAGTGATAGTGAAAAAACTAAAAATATAAAAGATGATTTAAGGTTTTTTTATTTTATAAGAGATGGAATATATTTTAATGAAAAAAGTAAAATTTCAAAAGAAGCTGGAAAATACAAATGTTTTAAATTTAGAATTCAAAAAATAAACAGGTATAGATTAGAGTCATATTTAAAAAGTAAATATTATAAAGACGATATTTATATATCTGTATATAATAAAAATTATAAAAATATTTTTACTAATTCTAAAATAAAATATTATGATAAGTTTTTAAAAAATTTGAAATTTAAGAATGACTTTGGAGTGGTTAAAAGTTTTTTTATATTTAATAATGAATTTTATGTTAGAAACTATATATTATCATTAGATAGAAATAATATAATTGTAGTTGACTATAAAGTATCAACTTCCATATTAGAAGAGTTTTCAAATAGATATAATGTAGGTTTATTAATAGAAGATATAAATAATAAAAAAATAGTTTCTTCTATATCTAAAAATGTAAAATATAATAAAAAAAATTTAAAGGATAAATGGAATAAAGGAGAATTATTAAAGATTGAAGGAGAATGGTATTTTTTTAAAAAAGTTTCAATAAAAAATATATTAAAAAAAGAAATCGGATATTTTGTGATATTTGATTTGAAAAAAGATATAAAAAATATGAGATATGACTTAATTATGCGAACACTAATAATGCTGGCACTAATAATATTAGTAGTTATTATAATTAATAATGCTAATATTAAACTTATAAAAGATATAAAGGAAATTTTATTATATGAAGATATGAATCAAAATTATTTAAAAACAGAAGGTGAAGGGTTATTATCTATTGTTAAAAACTATAAAAATATGAGAGATAATATTGAAAAAATAATAACAGAAGAGGTTAATAAAAAGACAAAAGAGATTTCTGAGGTAAACAAAGAACTTGATATTGAAAATAATTTTTTAATAAGTCTTATAAAGTTAAAAACAGTTGAAGAAATATTATATAAATCTTATGAAATTTTGCATAATAATTGTAATATAAAAGAGATTAGATTTGTAAGTTTATTAAAAGGAAATGAACAAGCTGCAAGTTGTAAAATTGACCAAGAGGGAAAAATTATAAATGAAACTGTTTTTAATAGAGAAGAAGGGAAATTTTTAGAAGGTAATATATCTAATGGGTCAGTAATGTCTTTTAATTTAGAAAAAACGGGATTTGTATATAACTTTTTTTCTACAGAAAATATTTCTGGAGCAATGTTAAGTATTATATATAATTATGAAAATGAAGATAAAGAAAAAAGAATAGAAGAATTTGCATCTATTATAGCATTAACATTAAAAAGTGCAAAATTATATGAAATATCAATTACAGATCCTCTTACAGGAGTTAATAATAGAAGTACAATGAATTTTTATTTGAAAAAATTATTTAAAAAATCTAATAGATATAATAAAATATTTTCACTATTAATGATTGATATAGATCATTTTAAAAGAATAAATGATTCATATGGACATTTAACAGGGGATTATGTTTTGAAAGCTATTACAAAAGAGATAGATAAAGTTATTAGAGATGTGGATTCTATATTTAGATATGGAGGAGAAGAATTTTTGGTGGCAATGCCTGAAACAGAAATAAAAGAAGCTGTAATTGTAGCAGATAGAATAAGAGAAAATATAGAGAAATCTAAAATAAAATTAGAAAAATTCGTTCATGAAGATATAAGAATAACAGTAAGCATAGGTGCTGTAGAATATAATGATAAATTTAAAACGATAAAGGATGTAATAAGTGAATCAGATAAAAAGATGTATGAGGCGAAAAAAAGCGGAAGAAATAACGTTAAATATTAGTTGAATTAATAAAAACAATGTGTTATAATTTGGCTGATAATAGTAGTATTAATTTTGAATATAATTAAAATAAATATAGGGGGTAATTATGAATAAAGGATATTTGGCAATGGTATTACACGCACATCTTCCGTATGTAAGACATCCAGAATACAATGATTTTTTGGAAGAAGATTGGCTTTATGAAGCTATAACAGAAACATATATACCACTTTTAGATATGTTTGAAAAATTAACAAATGATAACATACCATGGAAAATAACTTTAACAATGTCTGGAACACTTCTAAATATGCTTGCTGATGAACTTTTACAAAATAGATATTTAAGACATTTAGATAAAATAATAGAATTAACAGAAAAAGAGGTAACAAGAGTTCAATTTCAACCTGAATTTTTAAAAACAGCACTACACAATGAAGAATATTATAAAAAAGCAAGATATTATTTTAAAGAGAAGTATAACAGAAATATAATACAAGGATTTAAGAAATTTCAAGATATAGGAAATTTAGAAATTATACCTGTAACAGCTACTCATGGATTTTTGCCTTTAATGAAAGATTATCCAGAAGCAGTAAATGCACAAGTAGAAATGGCTAAAATTGATTATAAAAGATTTTTTGATAAAGATCCAAAAGGTATGTGGCTAGCAGAGTGCGCATATTATCCTGGACAAGATAAATATTTGGAAAAACATGGGATAAGATACTTTTTTGTAGATTCTCATGGAATATTATTTGGAGATCCTAAACCTGCATATGGAGTATATTCTCCTGTGTATACTAAAAATGGAGTAGCAGCATTTGGTAGAGATATAGAATCATCAGAGCAAGTATGGAGTTCCGAAATTGGATATCCTGGCGATGGAAATTATAGAGAGTTTCATAAAGATGCTGGCTATGAATTAGAATATGAGTATATAAAGCCATATTTACATGAAGATGGAGTAAGAAGAAATATTGGAATAAAATATTACGCAATTACAGACAAAACAGGAAAAGAGAAACAACCTTATGATCCTGAAAAAGCGGCTAATAGAGCAAAGGAACACGCATATAATTTCGTAGAAAATAGAGGAAAGCAGATAGAATATTTATCACAATTTATGGAAGATAGGAAACCTATAATTGTGTCGCCATATGATGCAGAATTATACGGTCATTGGTGGTATGAAGGACCTATATTTTTAGAATGGATATTTAGAGCTATGGCAGAACAAAGTATAAGTGCTCCAATAACACCATATGGATATTTAAAAGAATATCCAAAAAACCAAGTGGTAACACCAGCAGAATCAAGTTGGGGAGCTAATGGATATTATGATGTTTGGGTAGATGAAAGCAATCATCATATTTATAGACATATACATAAGGGAATAGAAAGAATGATAGAATTAGCAAACACATATGAAAATCCAGAAGGGATATTACTTAGAGCTCTAAATCAAGCTGCAAGAGAATTAATGATGTCTCAAACATCTTGTTGGCCATTTATAATGTTTACTGGAACTATGGTAGGGTATGCAGAAAAGAAAATAAGAGATCATATAAATAGATTATACAAAATATATTTTGATATTAGAAATGGTAAAGTTGATGAAAATTGGCTTGCAGAAATAGAATATAGAGATAATATTTTCCCTGAAATAGATTATAAAGTATATAGAACAGATAGATTAAATTAAAAAAAGTAAGGGTGTTCCCTTACTTTTTGTGCTGTAAAAAATAAAGTTAAATTTTTAAAAATGGGGGCTAAATCATGGATAATATAAAAATATTAATTGTTGAAGATGATGACTTATTAAGAAGGACAATAGGGAAAATTCTAAAAAGAGAAAAATTAAATTATGGAGAGGCTTCAAATGGAAATGAGGCCATAGAGAAAGTAAATGAAGAAAATTTTGATATAGTTATTAGTGATGTTAGAATGCCAGGTATAGATGGAATAGAAACAATAACAGAGATAAAAAAATTATCACCAAATATAAAATCAATTATAATGACAGGGTTTGCTAGTGATGATACTCCTATAAAAGCTTTAAGATTAGGAGTTAATGACTATTTATATAAACCATTTGAATTAGAAGAGTTTTTACATTGTATTAATAGAAATATTGATATGATAAAATTAGAAAGAAATAATAAACAATTAAATGAGGAAAAACTGCAAAAAGAAAAATTAGCATTAATAGGAAATATGACAAGTGTAATAGTACATGATGTCAAAAATAGTTTGACTCCAATTTTAGGATTTGCAAAATTATTAGAATCAAATGAAAGTTTAGATGAGAAAGGTAAGAGATTTGCAGAAATAATTTATAATCAATCAGTAAACGTTTTGGATAAATTAAAAGAGATGCTTCAATTTGCAAGAGGTGAAATAAATATAGAGCAAAAAGAAACAGATGTAAAAGAAATTTATTTAGAGATTTTAAAAGAAAAAGAAAAAATTATTATTGATTCAGAAGTAAATTTTATTTCTAATTTTAGTGATGAATTAGAAGGAATAAAAATAAAAGTAGATATAGAAAGATTAAAGCAAGCAATAACTAATATTTTAGGAAATGCACAAGATGCAGTATCTAAATCGGAAGATAAAAATATAGAGTTGAATTTTCATAAAGAAGATGACAAATATTGTATAATAGAGATAAAAGATAGTGGAAAAGGAATACCAGATGATATAATAAATTCTATATTCATTCCATTTAAAACTTTTGGAAAGGCATATGGAACAGGGTTAGGACTTGCAATAGTAAAAGATGTAATCGATAAACATGATGGCGAAATAAAAGTAGAATCTAAAAAAGATGAATTTACAAAATTTATTATTAAGTTAAAATTAGTGTAGTGTAGGGGTGGAATATGAAAAAAATATTATTTCTATTTTTGATTTTAATATGTTCAAATATTTTTGCAAGTATAGATATATCTAATAATTGGAAATATCATTTTGAAGGTGAAGATAGTTGGAGTCAAAAAAATAGAGTGCCAATTACAGTAGTGGATAAAAAAAATAGACCTCTTATTTTAGAAAAAGAGGTAATATTTAAAAATGAGATTTTAGAAAATCAAGTGATAAATTTAGGTAAAATAGATGATGAAGATGAGGTTTATTTTAATAATATAAAAATAGGTGAAACAAAAACAAAATATTATTCTAAATATAATTATAGAAGTTATTATAATATAGATAGAACTTATCTTATACCTAAAAAGTTAATAAAGAAAAAAAATATTATAAAAATAGTTGTATATAATATGATAAATGATTATGGATTGAGAGCAGATAAAATATATATTGAAGATGAAACTGATTTTTTTAATAATGAACTTATTAACTATAAATCTAGAATAAACTTGAAAGATATGATATATTTTGTTTTAATGGGGGTATTTTTTGCTCTATTTATAAAATATATAATAGAATTTTTAGTTGACAAAAGAGAAAAATCTGATTTATATTTATCAATTATTATGTTATTATTAATGATTACAAGTTTTCTTAGATTGCCTGAAAGAGATTATGTAAGTGCACTAACATCATATTTTTATTCTAAAACAGATTTTATAGTACCTGTATTATTAATGATGGGAATTGATATTTATCTGTTTGAATTTTTCAAAATAAAACAATATAAAATAATTAGGATTGTAATATGGTCTTTAAATATTGTTACATTAAGTTTGTTAATATTTGTAAAAGATATAAAAACTATGATAATGATATTTTCTAATTGGAACATATTATTGATATTAATTTTAGGAATATATAGCTTTATTTTATTAAAGATGAAAGATAAAAACTTTGAAATGCAAATTGCAATTTTAGGGTTTATGCTTTGGATTTTGACTATTTTTATAGATATATTAAGTTTTCAAAAAATATTAGTAATTTTTAACAGTTATATAAATATTTATGGATATTTTATATTTGGAATTACTATTATAATTGGTAAAAGTAAAAATCATTATTATTTAAAAAAGATTGAAGAGAAATATAAAAAGAATTTAGAAGAAGAAGTTGAAAGGCGAACAGGAGAAATAAGGAAAGCAAATAAAAAAATTATTGAAAATTTAGAAAAATTAAGAGAAAAAGATAAACAATTAATTAAAAGTGAAAAATTAGCAACAATTGGAGAAATGGCAGGGCAAATAACACATGAAATAAAAAATCCATTAGGAGCTATATTAACAAATGTCCAATTATTAAAATTGGATATGGAAGATATAAAAGAGGTAGAAACAAAAGAAGAGTTAGAGGAAAGTGTAATAATAATAGAAAAAGCTACTAAACAAGCTAGAGAAATAATAGTTAATATGTTAGATTATGTAAGAGGAACAGGAGATAAAAAAGTTATTGATTTGAATCATTCAATAAAATCAGCAATAGCAATTTTGAAAAAAGATTTTGAAAAAAGCAATGTAGTTATAGAGACAGAATTTGAAAAAGATTTACAGATACTTGCAAAATCAGGAGAAATAATACAGGTAATATTAAATATATTATTAAATGCTAAAGATGCAATATTGGAAAAAAATAAAAAAGGTGGAAAAATAATAATAAAAAATTATAAAAAAGATGATAGTGTAATACTAGAAATATCTGATAATGGAATTGGAATGAGTGATGAAATAAAAGAAAAAATGTTTGAACAATATTTTACTACAAAAGAAGAAGGGCAAGGAACTGGAATCGGAATGGCTGTCACAAAAATAATATTAGATAATCATAATGCAAAAGTAAAAATAGAGAGTGAATATGGAGAAGGAACGAAGTTTGTAATAGAATTTGAAAAGATAATGGATAATTAAAATTGATAATTTACAATAAAAAAAAGAAATAAATAATAGAAAGGGTGATTTTTAATTGGAGACAAAAGTTTATGTAAACCCTCTTGTTGAGAGGTATGGCTCAAAAGAGATGCTTTATAATTTTTCACATGACAAGAAATTTTCTACATGGAGAAAATTATGGATTGTACTTGCAGAAGGAGAAAAAGAGTTAGGATTACAAATTACAGATGAGCAAATAAGTGAAATGAAAAAGTATGAAAAGAAGATTAATTATGATGTAGCAAGAGCAAGAGAGAAAGAGGTGCGTCATGATGTAATGGCACATGTACATGCATTTGGAGAGCAAGTTCCAAACGCTCGTGGAATAATTCATTTAGGTGCTACTAGTGCTTACGTTGGAGATAATACAGATTTAGTGCAAATAGCTGATGGATTAAAAATTGTAAAGAAAAAAATGATTAATGTAATGAATTATCTAAAAAAAGTTGCGTTAGATTATAAAGATATGCCAACGCTTGGATTTACACATTTTCAACCAGCACAACTTACAACAGTTGGGAAAAGGGCAACTTTATGGTTACAAAGTATTATGCTTGATTTTGAAGAGCTTGAATTTAGAGAAAAAACATTAAGATTTAGAGGAGTAAAAGGTACAACTGGAACACAAGCTAGTTTTTTAGAACTGTTTAATGGCGATGAAGAAAAAGTAAAAGAATTAGATAAAAAAGTATCTGAAAAGATGGGATTTGAAAATAGATTTGGTGTATCTGGTCAAACATATGATAGGAAAGTGGATAGTCAAACATTGGCTCTTTTATCTCAAATTGCACAATCAGCACATAAGTTTAGTAATGATTTAAGATTATTACAACATTTAAAAGAAGTAGAAGAACCATTTGAAAAGAAACAAATTGGATCTAGCGCAATGGCATACAAAAGGAATCCTATGAGAAGTGAGAGAATAGCCTCTCTTAGTAGATTTGTAATGACATTAGTAGAAGGATTATCTTTTACTGCATCAACACAATGGTTTGAAAGAACTTTAGATGATTCAGCAAATAAGAGATTGTCAATCCCGCAAGCATTTTTAGCTGTGGATTCAATACTTACAATTTGGGCTAATATACTTGATGGAATAGTAATATATCCAAAAATGATAGAAAAACATATAAATGCAGAGCTTCCATTTATGGCTACTGAATATATAATAATGGAAGGTGTGAAAAAAGGTGGAGATAGACAAGAATTACATGAGAGAATAAGAGTTCATTCTATGGAAGCTGCAAAACAAGTTAAGATAGAAGGAAAAGAAAATGATCTAATAGAGAGAATATTAAAAGATGATTATTTTAATATTGATAAAAAAAGATTGGTAGATATACTAGATCCTAAGAATTTTATAGGAATGGCACAAAAACAAACAGAAGATTTTATAAAAAATGAGGTTGATCCAATTCTTGAAGCAAATAAAGAGCTTATAGGAATGGAATTTGATCTAAAAGTTTAGGAGTGATTTTTTATGGAAAATATAAAAACTCTTTTAGATACTATGGAATTAATACATTACATAGAAAAATATAAAAATAAAATATTAATATTTGTAGTAACAGGTAAAGTTTATATCAGGGATATTATCCCTGATATAATTATTTTGCAAAGTTTTAATATAAAAGTAATGTTAGTTATAGGCTATAGTGAGAAGATTAAAAAATATAATATAAGTGAGCTAAAGAATGAAATGTCAGAGATAGTTTTGGAAATATCTTCAATGTTAAAAAAGAATAATTTGGATCCAATGCCTTCAATAGGGACAGAGGTATTTGCAAAAGATATAAAAACTTCTGAATATAAAAAAGTAAGTGGATTTGACATAGAGACTTTTGAATTTGCATTAAAAAATAATAAAATTCCAATTATTGCACCAATAGGTATGAATGCTAGAGGTAAATATTTGAAATTAGATGAAAAAGATGTAGCAATGGAATTAGGAATTTCATTTAAAGCGAGCACAGTTTTTTTTATAAGTGAAGTTGATGGAGTGATTTTAAATGGTAATAGAATGCAATTTTTAACATATAAGGATGCAAAGAAAATTTTAGCAAACGGTGTTATTGATAAAAATATAAAAGAAATTATGTCGTATGGTGTACAATTGATAGAAAAAGGTATAAAAGAATTTTCCATATTAGAAGGGAAAACTGGAAATATATATAAAGAGGTATTAACTTATGATATATCGGGGACTTTAATTAGTAAAGGCGATGATGAAATTATAAGATTTGCAGATATAGAAGATGTACCTTCAATATATTTGTTAATAAAGAATGAAATGACTAAAAATAATATATTACCGATTACAGAAGATAATATAGAAAATGCAGTAGATGATTATATTGTGTATGAAATAGATAGTAGTATAGTTGCAGCTGGAAAGTTGAATTATTATGAAAATGTAGGAGAAATTGCTAAAATAGTAACATTACCAAGATATCAAGGTGGGAAAAAAGCAAAATCAGTATGTTTAGCTTTAATAGAAAAGGCGAAATCAGAAAAACTTGATTATGTTTTTGGACTTACAGTAAATGAAAGTATGATGAAACTTTTTAGAAAATTAGGATTTGTTGAAGTGAAAAGAGAGAGTTTTCCAGAAGAGTGGAAAAGGCAATATGACTTTGAAAGGCCATCGAAAGGATTTAGATTAAATTTGAATTTGTGAGAAAGTTTTGGTTAAGATTATAAGGAGATATAGTGTGATTAATTATGAAAAAAAGTGAGAAAAAGAGAGTAGCATATCAAATAACTTTAATATTAATGGCACTATATTTTTCCTTATTAGAAAGTATGATTCCAAAGCCATTTCCGTGGATGAGAATAGGTTTATCTAATATAGCTACATTAATTGGAATAGAAAAATTTGGTGTTAATTTTGGAATAGAAATAGTTATACTTAGAATATTTATAAATAGTTTTATGTTAGGGACTATGTTTACTCCAAATTTTTTTATTAGTTTAGGAGCTGGATTTGTTACTGTGATTATAATGGGCGGATTATTTAAATTTAGGAAATATCTATCATTAATATCCATAAGTGGAGTAGCAGGATTAGTTCACAATTTCATTCAATTAATAATAGTTTATTTTTTACTTTTTAGAAATATATCTATTTTTGAAAGAGAAATTTTTATATTTATACTATTTTTTATTGTAATGGGATTTATTTCAGGAGCAATAGTTGGGTTTTTTGCTGAAAAATATAGGGTGTAATTTTTTTACTTTTTAAAGTTTGGGAACGTTTAAAAAATAATGTTCTCATATTTGTTCATAAAAAGGCTAGAAACATTGCCTATTTTATAAACAAATGGGTAAGTTATTTTTAAGCCGTTCCTTGGTAATATTTTATAATAGGAGGGACAATAAAATGGCAGCAGTTAGAAAAATAAAAGAAAAATATACATATGAAAATTATAAAAATTGGAAAGATAGTGAAGATTGGGAAATAATAGGCGGGAAAGTATATTCAATGTCGCCAAGCCCAAATAGAAAGCATCAAGAAATTGCTAGTAAAATACATGGGAAAATATTTAGATATTTGGAAGGTAAAAAATGTAAAGTATATTACGAATTAGATGTATTGTTGTCAGAAGAAGATATAGTAAAACCAGATATATTAGTAGTTTGTGATGAAAATAAATTAACAGATAAAAATATAAATGGAGCACCTGATTTGGTGATAGAAATATTATCTCCAAGTACAGCTAAAAGAGATAAAGTTTTAAAATATGAATTATACAAAAAAAGTGGAGTAAAAGAATATTGGATAGTAGATCCATATAATTTATCAATAGATGTACACAATTTTAAAGATGAAAAAGTTTCTCATTATTTTTATGAAGATACTCTTGAAAATTTTAAAGAGAAAGAGCAAGAATGTGAAAATGAGAAAGAAAAAAAAGAAAATATTTTAGAAGTAGGAATATTTAATGGAGAACTAAAATTAGATGTAAATTATCTATTTGAAGATTAAAAAATTAAAAAAATAAAAGCAGATATAAAAAACAAAAACATTGGAGGAAAAATATAAGATGGGTAGAAAATATTTTGGAACAGACGGAATAAGAGGAGAAGCAAATATAGAATTAACTCCGGAATTAGCAATGGATTTAGGATTTGCATTAGGGTATTATTTAACAAAAAAATCAAATGGAAAAACCCCTAAAGTTATATTAGGGACAGATACAAGAGTTTCTGGATATATGTTAAGATCATCAATTTTTGCAGGATTAACTTCAATGGGAGTTAATATAGATTTTGTAGGAGTATTGCCAACTCCTGGAGTAGCATATATTACAAAGCAATCAAAAGCAGATGCAGGAATTATGATATCAGCTTCTCATAATCCAGCAAAAGATAATGGAATAAAAATATTTAGTAGTGATGGGTATAAATTACCTGATAGTGTAGAGGAAGAGTTAGAAAATTTAATAGATAGTGCTAGTGAATTAAAAAAATATAGAAAATCAGGAGATGAAGTTGGGAAATTTAGATATTCAGAAGATGATTTTTATATTTATCAAGATTTTTTATTATCTACAGTAAAAAATAATTTTAAAGGGATGAAAATAATTTTGGATACTGCTAATGGAGCTTCTTATAGAATTGCACCGAGAGTATTTTATGAACTTGGAGCAGAAATAGTTGCTATAAATAATATTCCAAATGGTAGAAATATAAATGTAAAATGTGGCTCTACAGATATGGGGATTTTGCAAAAAGTTGTTTTGGGATATAATGCAGATTTAGGATTAGCTTTTGATGGAGATGCTGATAGACTATTAGCAGTAGATCATACAGGAAAAATAATTGATGGAGATAAAATAATTGCAGCAATAGTTAAGAAATTTAAAGCAGAGGGTAAATTAAATAAAAATAAAGTGGTAACAACAACAATGAGTAACATGGGATTTGAAAAACATTTAAAAGATAATGGAATAGAGTTAATAAGAGCACAAGTTGGAGATAGATATGTATTAGAAAAAATGAAAGAGGATAATTTGAATATAGGTGGAGAACAATCAGGGCATATAATATTTTTAGACTATAATACTACTGGAGACGGTATTCTTACAGCATTACAACTTGTGGATGCTTTGAAAGAACAAAAAAAGAGTTTACATGATTTGGTAAAAGATATAGAAGAATACCCTCAAACAATGATAAATGTAAAAGTATCAAATGAAAAAAAGAGAAGTTGGCATGAAAATAAAGATATAATAGAATTTATAGATAAAAAAGAGAAAGAGATGAATGGAAATGGAAGGGTTATAGTAAGGCCATCTGGAACAGAACCATTAATAAGAGTTATGGTAGAAGGGAATAGTATGGATATGGTTGTAACTGTGGCTCAAGAAATTGCGGATTTAATAGAGAATAAGTTGAGTTGAAAAATAATTGAAGAAAAAGGAGACAACGCAGAGGCGCAGAGTTATCAGAGTGACACAGAGATAACAGTATTATTGAAGCAAATAATATTGTTTAGGAATAGCTTTAAAAAGAACTTTCCAATTTTATTTATTTTATACACAGAATTGTAACAGTTTTTTTAGGAGATGTTAAAATGAGATTTTCAAAAGAATTCTATTTAGATAATGCAGTAAGTTTAGCTAAAAAATTATTAGGGCAATATATTGTAAGAAGAATAGATGGGAAAGAGATTATAGTAAAGATAGTGGAAACAGAGGCATATGTAGGACCTGAAGATAAAGGATGTCATGCGTATAATAATAGGAGAACAAAGAGAACAGAATCAATGTTTTTAGAAGGTGGATATGCTTATGTGTATATTATTTATGGGATGTATTATTGCTTAAATATTGTAACGGCCAAAGAGGATAAACCCGAGGCAGTATTAATAAGAGCAGTAGAACCCATAAGCGGTCTAGAATACATAAAAGAGAATAGAAAAATAAAATCAACAAAGATTGAAGAGTTAACAAATGGGCCTGGTAAATTGTGTAAGGCTTTAAATATAAATAAATCATTAGATAAGTATAATTTAGTAACTGGCGAAGAACTGTTTGTTATGAAAAATGAAAATATTGAAAAAGAAAAAGTAGTGGAAAAAATAGCTGAAAGTAAAAGAATTAATATTGATTATGCAGAAGAGTATACAGAAAAATTATGGAGATTTTATATAAAAGGAAATAAGTTTGTTTCTAAAAATAAGGTTAAAAATTAGATAATTTTGTCTAATGGTAACTTAGAAATAGCTTTAAAATACGCAAAATTCCTAAAAATATATTGACAGACTATTCGTATTGTGATATTATAATATTCGAATGACGTAATATAAAAAAATAGGAGGAATCAAATGAAAAAAGCAGTTATAGTAGAAGCAAGATGTGACAGATCACCATTTTGTCCAGCTAAGAGAGCTTGTCCAACAAAAGCAATTGAAGCAAAAAAAAATAGTAATAAAGAATCAGGATTTTTCGGATTATTTGGAGGTTCGCCTTCAGGATATGAAGTTAATTCAGAAAAGTGTACTGGATGTAGCATTTGTTTAAATTATTGTCCAATGGGAGCAATAGATATAAAATAATTATTAAAAGGTTTTAAAAAAATGGGAGATGAAATTTATCATCTCCCATTTTTTTAATTTACTAGGAAAGTATAAATTTGTCTAGAAAATAAGCTACGCCATTTTTTTGAAATATGCGATTTTTCAAAGCGAAATTTTTCAGAAGCCAAAAATTTTGAAAAACATTTATGTTCTACCAGATGAAGCGTAGCTTATTTTTTAATAAAATTTTTTATATTGCATTTTCATCCTTTTCACCAGTTCTAATCCTAACTACATTTTCAATATTAGAAATGAAAATTTTTCCATCTCCTATTTGACCAGTTTTAGAATTGGACATGATTATTTTTGTTATTTTATTAACTGCTAAATCATTTGCAACTATTTCTAATTTTATTTTAGGTAAAAAATCAATTTTGTATTCTGCACCCCTAAATATTTCAGTTTGACCTTTCTGTCTTCCGAAACCTCTTACTTCTGTAATTGTAATACCTTTTACTCCTGCTTCGCTTAAAGCTTCTTTTACATCAGTTAATTTTACAGGTTTGATAATAGCTTCAATTTTTTTCATTTAAAATCCACTCCTTTTTTTAATCTTTAGCCACTAATTTACACTACTCTTCACTTATAAATTATATGAATTTTATTAGTGTTAATTGGTGGCTAATTTTTATTTTTTATTTTTGATCACATCTTATTATATAATCCTAAATTTTTATTTTCTATTTAAATAGGTCACTTGTATAATGTGATTGGAATTCTGGATAAGCAGAATATCCATGTTCAGCTTTATCAAGTCCAATTAATTCATCTTCAGCACTAACTCTAAGTCCTGCTATTTTGTCTATTAAAATAAATAGAATGAATCCAGTAATTAAAGCATATGTAACAACAGAAACAGCTCCAATTAGTTGAGTTAAAAAACTATATTCTTTAGTGAATAATCCAACGGCTAAAGTTCCCCATACTCCATTTATTCCATGAACTGAAACAGCCCCAACAGGATCATCTATTTTTAATTTATCAAAGAACGGTACTGCAAGTGATACAAATAAACCTGCAAACAGTCCAACTATTATAGCACTTCCAGGAGACAAAGCATCTGCTCCAGCAGTTACTGCTACAAGTCCAGCTAATGCACCATTAAGAGTCATACCTAAATCGACAAGTTTTGTTCTAAATGCTGAATATAACATAGCCATAACTGTTCCAGCAGCACCACCTAAAGTGGTATTTAAAAATACTATTGCAATACTTCCATCACCAGTTAAAGTAGAACCTCCATTAAATCCATACCATCCAAACCAAAGAATAAATGTTCCAAGTACAGCTAAAGGGATATTGTGTCCTGGTATCGCATTAACAGTTCCATCTTTTTTAAATTTACCAAATCTTGGTCCAAGTACAACTGCTCCAGTAAATGCTAACCATCCACCTAAAGCATGTATGACTGTAGAACCTGCAAAATCATGAAAATTCATTGCTGCAAGCCAACCATCACTGCTCCAAGCCCAATGTCCAAATATAGGATAAATAAATCCTGCAATAACAGCACTTGCTATTACATATCCAGTTAATTTTATTCTTTCTGCGACTGCTCCAGATACAATTGTTGCTGCTGCTCCAGCAAACATAACTTGGAATACCCAAAACATAATTCCAGCATTATCTCCATTTGTAATATAATCACTTAATAAAAAATTTGTAGTTCCAATAAAACTACCTTTTCCAAACATAAATGCAAATCCAAACATAAAAAAGATTAAACTTCCAACTGCAAAATCTAAAATTCCTTTTGTAGCAACATTAACAGAATTTTTGGCTCTTGTAAATCCTGATTCTAATGCAATAAATCCAACTTGCATAAACATAACTAAACCACTAGCTACTCCTAACCATACTAAATTCAAATTACTTTGCGTTGTAGGTGCTTGTGCAGCACTAGCGACGTTTGATAAAAAAATAAAAACTCCTAAACTACTAAATACTTTTTTCATTGTAAAAACCTCCTGATATTTATTAAGAATGTTTAAAAAATAATTTTTTCATGATAAACATCTCTGTAAAATTGATACTTGAATTATAGCAAGAAATATTGTATAATTCAAATATATCTTTTTAATAATTAACATATACGAAATATATAGGAGGCTGATGAAATGGATTTACATCATTTAAAAATTTTTTATTATGTGGCAACAGAAAAAAGCTTTACTAAAGCAGCTAATAAATTATATATAAACCAATCTGCAGTATCTATTCAAATAAAAAAATTTGAAGATAATTTAGGGGTTAAGCTTTTTGACAGAAGTGAAAAAAAAATAAAATTAACTTATGCAGGAGATACATTATTTAAAATAGCAGATGATATATTTAAAAATGTAAAAAGGGCAGAAAAAGAGATAGAAAAAGTTGTATCGGACCAAAAAGGTAAATTAGTTATAGGGGCTACCCATATAATAGGAGAACCATTATTACCTAAAATTATTATGGAAATTAAAGAAAGTTACCCTGGTATGGAATTTGAAATACATATACAAGAAAGAGATATTTTATTAGATATGTTAAAAGAGGGGAATGTGGATATTGTTTTAATGGGAGATTTTTTTATAAATGATAAAAGTTATTCTATAATCCCAATAGCAGATTATCCATTTATATTGATAAATAAATATAATATTGAAGATAAAAATGATTTGGAGAAAATACCTTTAATAAGTAGAGATGACAGTTTAATTTTGGAAAAAAATCTTGTTACTTTAGAAAGGAAATACAATATTCAGATAAAAAATAGATTTAAAGTTAATGGAAGTATAGAAACAGTTAAAAATCTTGTGATAGAGGGAATCGGATATACAATATTACCATATTATTGTGTATATAAAGAGATAAAAAATAAAGAATTACAAGTTGTAGAAAATTTTGATAAATTTAAAATAGGATATCAAGCTGTAATATTAAGAGATAGAATGAAAGATATAGATTTGATAAAGTTTATTGATTTTATAAAATTGTTTAAGATAGAAAAAGAGTTATAGAGTGAGGGGAGAATTTAGGTTGTCTCATTAAATTAAGAATATTTAAAAAAATAAAAGATTCAGCACAAAGAAAGGAGAACGCAAAGTATCTCAAAGAGTAATTCATATAGAAATAGAATTCATTTTTACCAAAATAAGAACAAATTTATACTTTATTAATTAGCAAAAAAAATATTTTCTTACTGTTTCTTAGTGAACTTTGAGTCTTTGTGCTGAGTGAATTAGTGTTTATAGCATTTATTCTGTATTGTCAGTTTTTCTTAACTTGATAATATTAAGGAGTTTGTTATATTTAAGAATGGAAAGCATAGACATAATTTTTTAATGTATTTAAGTAGTGATAGTATTGTGAAAAAAGCTACCTTGAAAAATAGATAAAATTATGATAAAATATAAAAATTAGAGGATAGTTAAAAAAATAGATTTTAAATGTTTTTAAGAGTATCTGTTTTTTATTTTGAAATAACTATTTAAAAAATATTTTAGGAGGGATGAAATTGTCAGGACATAGTAAATGGGCGAATATTCAACATAGAAAAGGTAGACAAGATGCTAAGAGAGGTAAAATGTTTACTAAAATGGCAAAAGAGTTGACAATTGCAGCTAAAGAAGCAGGGGGAAATATAGAATTTAACCCTAGACTAAGATTAGCGGTAGATAAAGCAAAAGGTGCAAATATGCCAAAAGATAATATAGAGAGAGCTATAAAAAAAGGAACTGGTGAATTAGAAGGGGTAGAATATCTTGAAATAAGATATGAAGGTTATGGTCCAGCAGGAGTGGCTATAATTGTAGATGCAGTTACAGATAATAAAAATAGAACAGCTTCTTCTGTAAGAAGTATTTTTTCTAAAAGTGGTGGAAACTTAGGAGAAACAGGAGTAGTAGGTTGGATGTTTGATAGAAAAGGTGTTATAACTTTTGATGCAAGTAAAGTAACAGAAGATGAAGTTATGGAAGTAGCCTTAGATGCAGGGGCAGAGGATGTAGTTACTGAAGAAACAGAAATTACAGTATTGACAGAACCAGATGATTATGAAAATGTAAAAAAAGCTATTGATGATGCTGGATTAAAATATGAAGATGCAGAATTAACATTTCATCCACAAAATACAGTAGATGTGACAGATGAAGAAAATGCAACTAAAGTATTAAAACTTATAGATAAACTTGAAGAAGATGATGATGTACAAGAGGTTTATTCTAATTTTAATATATCAGATGAATTATTAGAAAAAATAGTATTTTAATAAATAAAAAAAAAAAGAATGTCAGGATAATATATATTATCCTGACATTCTTTTTTTTTGCAATAGGAAAATATAAGTCTATTCAGAAAATAAGCTACATCTTTTTTTTGAAATATGCGATTTTGTTAAATTTTTTAGAAATTAAAAATTTAGAAAAACATTTATGCGTTATCAGAGGAAGCTTAGTTTATTTTAAACATTCTAAAGATTATTTTATCCCTTTGTTTATCTCTTCATTTCTTTGTCTTGATACAAAGAAACGAAGCAAAGAAAAATCAAGAAGCTAAAAAACTCGTTCGCTTTAGAGGAGGACGCTCTCTCAGACAGTTTTAGCTTCGGGAGATTTTATGAGAAAAAAGCTATAAATCTCTTAATAGATTTATCTTTAAAGTTATATTGATTATATTGGGAACGTTTAAAAAATAAGTTTCTCATTTTTTGTTATAAAAACGCTTAAACCATTGTGTATTTTAAAACAAAATCGGAAGGTTATTTTTAAGCCGTTCCTTATTAATTTCTATTGTTTTCTTTTTCGCTTTTTTCTCATAAAATCTTTTTTATTTTTATTTTGAAGAAACTTTATGATTTTGAGTTTTTTTGGTATTCATTTGAGATAGTCATACACCTTTATATCATAATTGGATAAATCACTTTGTTTCTTTAATTTTTATAAAGTTCATTAATAAGATAAATAAAATATAAAATTAAGGAAAAATTAAGAATTAGTTAAAATTAAATTAATATGAATAGAGTATAATTAGTTTAAGAAAAAATAAAAAAAGGAGGAAAAACAAAATGAAGAAAAAAATACTATTTTTACTATTTACATTTATGGTAGGGAATTTGTATTCAATGGAAATAACTTTACAAGAAGCAATTAGAAAAGGGGTGAGTGAAAATGTAAATGTTAAAAATGAAAAAATAACACAAGAAAATACAGAAATAATGAAAAAACAAGCAATCAAAACTGCATTACCAAAAGTGAAATTGACAAGTAGTTATACAAAATTTGAAAATCCAATGAATCCAATGGATAAAAATTCAGATAATATGTATGGAAATAAAATATCAATAGAGCAACCTATTTTTACTGGTGGTAAAATATTAATTGGAATAGATACAGCAGATTTATTAGGAAAACAAGGTAATTATTTATTGGAGAAAAAAGAAAAAGATGCAGAGTTAGAGATAACAAAATCATATATAACAATTTTAAAATTAGAAAAAAATAGAGAGGTTTTAAAGGATTCGTTGGAACAATTAAAAGAAACATATAAAATGATTAATGCACAATATAAATTGAATTTGATAACAAAGACTCCACTATTGGAGATTGATTATACAATGACAAATTTAGATAGTCAATTATTAGAATTAGAAAAAGGGATAAAAATATCTAAAGCAAATTTAAAAAGATTAATTGGAATGGCTAATAGTGAAACTATAGAATTAAAAGATATTTCAATAAAAGAAAATCAAGAAAAAATATTAAATATAGATGAAGGGATAAAAATCGCTAAAGAAAATGGAACAGATGTAAAGCTTGTAAAAATAGGAACAGAATTTCAAGAGATGAATACAAAATTAAAAAGAGCGGATCTATTTCCAACAATAGCTTTTAATTTTGGAATAGAAAATAGTTCTACAGATATAGAAGGAATAAAAGATAAATGGAATTGGTCAGGAACAATTATGTTTAGTTATAATCTATTTGATTTTGGAAATAGTCAAGATGAATATAGGAAATCAAAAAATGAGCTGAAAATTTCTAAAAATAGTGAAAAGAACAGCTTAGAACAATTAGAAATTGGAATTAGAAACAGTTATTATGAATTGGAAATTTCTAAAAAGTTAATTAAAGCAAAAGAACAAGCATTGGCGAGTTCAAAAGAACAATATGAATTAGATAAAGGGCGTCATATAGCAGGATTAATAACTACAACAGATTTTTTGAAATCAGAAAATAATTTAAGACAATCAGAAATTAATTTGATAAATGCAAGATTAGATTATTATTTAGCTGAAAAAACATATGAAAATAAAATAAAATAAAAAATAGGAGGATGTTAAAAATGAAAAAAAGTAAATTAATTATAGGAGCAATATTAATAATATCTATAGGTGTAGTGTCAAGTGGATTTGGGAAAAAAGCTCCAGCAACTACAGCTGTAGTGAAAAAGGAAACTAAAAAATCGGTAAAAGTAGAAATAGTAAAAACACAAAAAATACAAAAAAAAGTTGTTACAAATGGGCAAACAGAACCACTATTAGAAGTGAAACAATCATCTAAGATTGGCGGAGAAATTTCAGATATTTTAGTGAAAAATGGAGATTATGTAAAAAAAGATGATGTGATTTTAAAATTAGATAATGATAGAATAGAGGCAAATTATAAAACAGCTAAAGCAAACTATTTAATGGCTAAAAGTAATTATGAAAGAGTAAATCTTTTTTCTAAATCTGAAAATATAAGAAAATTAGAACAAGCAGAAGCAGGGGTTACAAGTGCAAAAATGAAACTTGAAAAAGCTTTAAAAGGAGCAGATAAAGAAGAGATATCAAATGCAGAATCAAGAGTAAAAATAGCTGAAAGTAATTATAATTTAATAAAAAATTTATATGAAAAAAACAGACAATTATATAAAGAAAATTTAATTTCAGAGCAAGGTTTTATGGACATTGAAAATAAATATGAAAATGCTAAAAATTCATATGAAACAGCTAAAAGGAATTTGATTTTAATTAAAAAAGGAGCAGATGAGGAGGATATTACCTCTTTAAGGGCTAATTTACAAAATGCAGAACAATCATATGAGCTGTTAAAGAAATATGTTGATAATAAAATTTGGGAATATGAAATTACAAATAGTAGAGCTAGTTATTTAACAGCAAAAGCAAATTATGAATTAATGCAAAAACAATATGATGATTTAACTGTAAATGCTAAAATAAGTGGAGTAATTACTAATATGAATTTGGATAAGTATGGTCAAGTAAAGGCAGAAGGCAAAATTCCAATGTTTAGTGTAATTAATACAAGTGAAATGATAGTAGAAGTAGGAATTTCGGGGAAAGATTTTATGGATTTGGAGAAAAAAGATAAAGTTAGAATTTATATAGAAGATTTAGATAAATGGTATAATGGAGAAGTTTATGAGATGAATCCATCAGCTTCAGAAGGAACAGATAAATTTAAAGTGAAAATTAAATTAAAAAATCCTGATAATAGAATTCAAGTGGGAATGTATGTAAAAGCAGAAATTGATACAAAAACAATAAATGGAATATTAGTTCCGAAAAAAGCAATTGTAATTGATAATTTATCTAAATATATATTTATAAGTGAAAATGGAAAAGCTAAAAAAATGAGAGTTGAAACAGGAATAGAAAATGGAAATAATATTGAAATTTTGTCAAAGAATATTAAAGCTGGAGATGAAATTATAATAGAAGGTCAATATACATTAGAGAACAATAGTTTAATAAATGAGGTGAAATAGATGAAATTAGTAGAATTTTCAATAAAAAGACCTGTTGCTATGACAATGATTATAATAACAATGTTAGTAGCAGGAGTTATAGCAATGTTAAATATGTCTGCTGAATTAATGCCAGATTTTGATATGCCAATTGTTTCAGTAAAAACAACTTGGGTAGGAGCTTCTCCTGAAGATATGGATAAATTAGTAACAGAAAAAATTGAAGATGCTCTTTCTGGAATAGATGGAGTAGATAAAGTTACTTCATATTCAGGTCAAAATTATTCATATGTAATTGTAGAATTTGATTATGGAGTAGATACTGATAAAAAAGTTGATTTAATTCAAAATGAAGTTAGCAAAATAAGAGGCAAGTTACCAAGTGATATAACTGATCCATATGTAACAAAGATGGATGTAACTGGTGGAACTGGAGTAGCAACAGTTGAAATGAGTGGAGCAGATTTGATGGAATTAAAAGGAATTGCGGACAATACAATAAAGCCTAGATTACAGCAAATTAAAGGAGTCGGAAGTGTAGAAGTAAGTGGCGGATTGGAAAAACGGATATTAATAGAGATTGATCCAAATAGATTAGCAAATTACAATATGGATGTTAGCAGTGTTGTAAATATATTAAAAGCTTCAAATATAAATATCCCTGGTGGAATGGTTTATGAAGGGGATAAAGAGATGTTAATTAGAGTAATGGGAGAAATTAAAACTTTAGAACAAGTAAAAAATATAGTGATTAGCAACAAAAATAATGAGATATTGAGATTAAAAGATATATGTAATGTAAATTTAACTACTAAAAAAAGAGAAACTTATAGTAGATTAAATGGAAAAACAGTATTATCTTTAAATATTAAAAAGACAAAAGATGGAAATGCAGTTGAAATTGTTAAAAAGTTAAAAGAAGAATTAAAAGATATGAAAAATTATATATCGTCGGATATAGATTTAAAAATAAGTTATGATTCTTCAAAAGAGATAGGAGATTCTATTAATACTGTGGTAAATAATGGATTAACTGGATTAGTTTTGGCTGCGATTATATTATTACTATTCTTAAAAAATATGAGAACAAGTGGAATTGTAGCAATGGCTATACCAACTTCGATAATCTTTGCAGTTTTTTTATTAAAGGTAAAAGGGGTATCATTAAATAGAATATCACTACTTGGATTAGCTTTGGGCGTTGGAATGGTTGTGGATAATTCTATAGTTGTTATTGATAATATATATAGGAAAATAACAGAAGAGGGAGAAAAAGTATTTGAAGCTGTAAGAGATGGAGCTTCTGAAATGGCTGTGCCTATAATTGCTTCTACAGCAACTTCAGTGGCAGTATTTGCTCCAATATTATTTACAAATGGAATGGCAAAAGAGATATTTCAAGATTTAGCTTATTCAATAATATTTTCATTATTAGCTTCTATAATAATAGCATTAACTTTTGTACCTATGGTAGCTTCTAAAATATTAAAAAGTGGAGAGAAAAAAGATTTTGATGGTAAATTATTTACAAAAGTGAAATTTGGATATCATAAGTTACTGGATAGTGCATTAAAACATAAAGCTATAACATTATTTATAACAGGAATAGTTTTCTTTGGAGCTATATTTTTCGGAGTTAAAAATATAGAGATGGAGTTTATGCCAAAAGTTGATAATGCTCAATATAATGTTACAGCTGAATTACCAAAAGGGTTAGATATAGAAAAAGCAAATAGAATAGCTTATCAAATGGAAAAAATAGTAAAAAATGATAAAAATACAATACAATATGCAACAGTAGTAAAAAAAGATGAAGTTAATATAAATGTTGATGTAATTAAGAAAAATAAAAGAAGAGAATCAATAGATGAAATAACTAAAAGAATGAGAGAAAAGTTAAAAGTGATTCCAGATGCAAAAATGAAATTTAGTTTAGGTTTTGGACCAAGTGGTGGAGATATTCAATTACAATTATTAGGAAGAAATCAAAAAATATTAGTTGATGTTTCAAATGAAATAAAAAATAAGATGAGATCAATTGATGGATTTACAGATGTAAAATCTTCTTTTGAAGGTGGAAATCCAGAAGGTAAAATAGTAATAGATAGAACAAAAGCACAATATTATGGATTAAGAGTTGCTCAAATTAACCAGATAATAAGTTATCAAATTTTGGGAACAGAACCATTTACAATAAAAACAGATGATGAAGAGGTAGATGTTAGCGTACAATTAATGAAGAAGTATAAAAATTCAAGTGAAAAATTAATGGAGATGAGAATAAAAACTCCAACTGGAAAAACAATACAATTAAAAGATATAGCAGAGCTAAAAGTAGAAGAAGGTCCATCTGAAATAGTAAAAGAAAATAAAATAAAAAAAATTACTCTATCTGCAAATAGCTCTACAATGGCATTAAAAACAGCTGAAAAACAGATAAAAGAAGTGATAAATAATATGGAACTTCCTAAAGGAGTTACTTATAAATTTGGTGGAGAAAGTGAACAATTTTCAAAAGTGATGAAAGACTTAACCATAGCATTAGCATTAGCTATATTCTTAATATATTTCATTTTGGCTACACAATTTGAATCATTTATATTACCGCTTATAGTAATGGGAACTTTGCCACTATCTGTAATTGGGATAATAATAGGACTTGTAATAACTGGAACTAATTTTAGTATGATGGTAATGATTGGAATAATAATGTTAGCGGGAATAGTTGTAAATAATGCAATAGTATTAATAGACTATATACATTCGTTAAGGGAAAAAGGGGTAGAATTAGTAGAAGCTATTAAAAAAGGTGGAGAAACTAGACTAAGACCTATACTAATGACAACATTTACAACAATATTTGGGATGATTCCATTAGCTTTAGGAATAGGAGAAGGTTCAGAATTTTTTAAAGGAATGGCAATTTCAGTAATATTTGGATTAGGGTTTGCAACGTTATTGACATTAGTAGTGATTCCTGTAATGTATTCAATAGTTGAAGGGATTAAGGAAAAAAGGAAAATAAGAAAAGAAATAAAATAAATTTACACACACTCTCTCCCTTTTTCCGATTTGGGTTTCCATTTTGGAGGAAGGGAGTTTTTATTTGAGATATTTAATTAGAAAATAAAGATAGAAAAAATTAGAAAAATAAGCTAGAATAGTAGTAAGGGCAATTCGTGAATTGCCCTTACAGCAGAGGTGTTAGATGCTATAAATGAAATAAATTTGTTTAGAATTTTTTTATTTAAAATAACAAATAGTAGGGGCGTTGCCGTTGGCACGCCCAAACATATAAAAATACATTTAAAATTTTGTATACAAATGGAATTTACGAAATGGATAATATATGGGGAAATGAGATGTAAAAAAATAGGGTTTGCCACCGGCAAACCCCTACGGGTCATGTGTATTCAATGCTATATTTGTTTAAAATGTAACATTGAACAGGGGAAATATTATAAAGTAAAATTATCATTATCAAAAAAGAAAGGGGGACAAATGGAAAAAATATTAATAGTTGAAGATGAAAAAAGAATTTCCAGATTTATTGAATTACAATTAAAACATGAAGGATATAAAATAGATAGTGCTTTTGATGGACGAGAGGCTTTGGATAAAATTAAAAATGGAGATTATGATTTGGTATTATTGGATATAATGATTCCTAAAATTAATGGAATAGAAGTATGCAGAAGAGTGCGGGAATATTCAAATATTCCTATAATTATGGTAACTGCAAAAGATGAAATGACAGATAAAGTTATTGGATTGGATTTGGGGGCAAATGACTACATAACAAAGCCTTTTGAGATAGAAGAACTTTTAGCAAGAATAAGAGTTCAATTAAGAGGTAAAACAAGTGGGGGAAAAACGGAAGGAAATATATTAAAAGCAGAAGATTTAATTATGAATATAGAACAATGTATTGTAAAAAGAGGAGAGATAGAGATTGAATTGTCAAAAAAAGAGTTTGAACTGTTAGAATATCTTTTGATAAATAAAGGAATTGTAGCAACAAGAGATAAAATTTTAAATAATGTATGGGGATATGATTATTTTGGAAATGATAATATTTTGGATGTTCATATAAAACATTTGAGAGATAAAATTGATAAGCCATTTGAGAAGAAGCTTATTAAAACTGTGAGGGGATTTGGATTTACTATAAAAAAATAGAAGAATTAAAAAGAGAAAGGAGCTTAGATAATGAAAATTTTTAAAAAATGGAAATTATCCAATAAATTGGCATTTACATATGGATTTGTATTTTTAATTACTTTTGCTACAATAAATTTTGTTATTTTTAGAACTATTTTTGTATTTGGGGAGAAAGAGGCAAATGCACAGATGTCAGAAGTAAAAGAAATGGTAAAAAATGAGATAAATAATATGGTTGAATTAAACAAAGGAGAAATGGAAAATAGAAAAAGAACTTATCAAATAGCAGAAAATATTTTGAAAAAAGGATTTGATACATATATTAGAATTTATAATGATGATAAAATTATTGTTAATTCATTGGATAAAAATATTCCCAAATTTGATTATAAAAAAGATATTGAAAAATCAAAATTAGAAAAAATTGGAGATAAAGTTTATTCTGTATATAATTTAAAATTAGATTTTAAAGGAAAAGAGATGTATATTCAATTTATAATGGATATAACAAGACAGTATGGATTTATAAAATTATTAAGAAAAAATATGATAATTGGAGAATTAATAGGACTTTTGATATCTATATTAGTGGGGAAATATTTAAGTAAGAGTTTATTAAAACCTATAAAAGAGATAACTAAAAATGCTAAATATATTACAATTAATGATTTGAGTAAAAGAGTATATTTGTCAAATAAACATGATGAAATATATGAATTGGGGAAGGTGCTTAATGAGATGATTAGTAGATTAGAAGAGTCGTTTAAAAATCAGAATAAATTTATATCAGATGCTTCACATGAACTTAGGACACCGTTATCTGTAATGCAGGGATATTTAGAAATAATAGATGGATGGGGAAAAAATGAAAAAGAAGTTTTGGATGAATCTATAATTGCATTAAAAGAAGAAGTGACTAATATGAAAAATTTAGTGGAAAAATTATTGTTTTTGGCAAAAGGTGAAAGTGGGAATATAAAGCTAAATAAAGAAAAAGTTATGCTTAATAAATTAGTAGAAAAGGTGATTAGAGATACAGAGATAATGGTGCCAGATTATAAAATTATTAATAATATTAATGATGAAATAGAGGTGGAAATAGATTCAAATTTAATACAACAATGTATGAGAGGAATTATAGACAACAGTATAAAATATAGTCAAGTCGATAAAAAAATAGAAATTAATTCGATAAATAAAGAGGGTATTGCTAAAATATCTATTAAGGATAATGGGATTGGAATGGAAAAAGAGGAATTAGATAAAGTTTTTGATAGATTTTATAGAATTGATGAATCTAGGACAAAAGATACAGGTGGGACAGGGCTTGGATTATCAATTGTAAAAACAATAATGGATCTGCATAATGGAGATATAAAAATAGATAGTCAGATGGGGAATGGGACTGAGATAACTATGATTTTTAAGTTGGATGTGAATAGGGATGGGGGGGATTAAGTAAAATAAAAGTTAGATGTAATTTTTTTGATAATTGAATAAAAAGATGGTATACTTATAATAAGAAACTGATTTGAAGATAATTTATATATTTTTTAATACTCTTAAAAAACTTATGATAGGGTTGGAATTACTTAGGAATGGCTTAAAAATAACCTTCCGATTTTGTTTTAAAATACGCAATGGTTTAGGAATGATTTAAAAACAACCTTTTTATTTTGTTTTAAAATACGTAATGGTTCAAGCGTTTTTATAACAAAATGTATAAAATTATTTTTAAACATTCTTTAAGCGTTTTTATAACAAAAATGAGAAACTTATTTTTTAAACGTTCCTTAAATTAATTTTTTTGTATCTGGAATCTATAAGGGAGAGTGAATTCTCATGATAAAAAAAGAGTTTATAGCAAGATTATCAGCAAAGCTTGGAGAAAGAAGAGACAGAACTTATGAAGTGGTAGAAAGTTTCTGGGAAACTTTGGGGGAGTGTTTAGAGGAGGATGGGGAATTAAAATTATCAAGTTATGGAGTATTTAAAGTAAAAGAAACTGTAGAAAGAAATGTAAAACATCCAACAACTAAAGAGATAATAATAATTCCAAAGAAAAATGTTATAAAATTTTATGCAAGTAATAAATTAAAGATGAAAATAAATAATGATAGTAAAAAATCTAACTCTAAAAAGAGATTTTCGATAAAAGATGTTATGAAAAAAATCCCTAATATTTTTGGAAAAAAAATATAAAGTTTTTGATAAAATAATCGATAATAAATATGTGATTAACATTTTTTAACCCTATCCATAAAAATAGAGAACTAACCTGGTTCTCTATTTTTATTTTTTTGGATTTATAAAATTATTATTTCAATTTATATTTATAACCATATTCTTCATAAATTCTATTAATTGTACCATCTTTTTCCAGTTTTTCTATAATTCGATCATATTGTTTTAGAAATTTTTTGATTTTTTCTTCTCTTGTTGTATTTTCATGTGAAGTAGGTTTAAAAAAATCAGAATGAATACAAATAGGATCATAATATAGTTTATCTTTAAGAGGTTTTTTTAAATAATCAATTTTATCTAGAACACCAGCTTCTTTTGATTCATAAAGAGTTGAACGTGTATTTAATGGAACTAAATCAAATCTTTTTCCAATTAATTTTTTTATTTGTAAGTTATTTTTGCTAGCATAATCAAATTTTAAAAATTTTTCAGCTTTCCAAAATTCTTCAGTATAAGAGGTTCCTCTAGTAACTCCTATTGTGTAATTTTTTAGATCTTCTAATTTATTATAGAATATTTTGTTTTTGTCTTCTTTTCGAATAAAAAAGTTCCATTTTATTCTTCTATATGATTTTTGAGGATATGCTAAAAATGAGAGTCTACTTTTTTTTATAGAATATCCTATTAACATTGAACATCTTCCTCTTTTTGCATATTCAACAGCTCTTTTAACTGCAGCAACAAACTTAAATTTATAGTTACTGATTTTCATATCTTTCATAACAAGTTGTAAAATTTCAATTGAAATTCCTTTTGTTGGACTAATTTTAAAAGGTTTTGTTGGTGTAGCATATATAATAAATTCTTTTCCATCATTTCCTAAAATGACATTGTTGAAAATAAGGCTTAAACTTATAATAAATAGTATTTTTTTTAACATTTTTATCACTCCTTTTTAAGATATTTTAAAAATAACATTCCAATTTTGTTATAAAATACGCAACGATTTAAGTACTTTTATAACAAAATACACAAAATTTATTTTTTAAACGTTCCATAAGAAAAAACTAGTCATCTTTTTTTGATTAAATCTTTCTATAAAATATATACAATAAAAATTTTTATTTCCTTTTTTTTAGTATGCGATTTTTCAAATTGAAATTTTTCAGAATCCCAAAATTTAGAAAAATATTTATACTCTACCAGATAAAAGCGTAGCTTATTTTTTTCTTTTCAATAAAAGCAATTGACAATTTATCTTTTTTGTAGTACAATAAATTAAGTAAATAGTTAATTAGTTAAAGGAGGAAAATTATGTTTGGATGGTTAGATAATTTAGTTAGGTATATTGTAGAAAATATTTTTAATATATCTATGGATACAAGGCTTGGAGGAAGTGTTCATTTTTTTATATATGATACTGTGAAAATTTTAATTTTATTATCTTTTATGATTTTTATAATATCTTATGTTAGAAGTTATTTTCCTGCAGAGCGAACTAAGAAAATTTTAGAAAGATTTAGCGGTATTACAGCAAATATAATGGCATCGTTATTGGGAATAGTTACGCCATTTTGTTCTTGTTCATCAGTTCCATTGTTTATAGGATTTGTAGAGGCAGAGGTTTCCTTAGGGGTTACATTTTCATTTTTAATAACATCACCTATTGTGAATGAAGCGGCATTTGCTATTTTATTAGCATCATTTGGTTGGAAAATTGCTACTATTTATGTTATAACAGGAGTAGTAGTTGGAGTAATAGGAGGAATTATTATTGACAAACTACATATGGAAAAATATGTAGAAGAGTATGTGTATCAAATGAAAGTTGGAGATGTAGATATAGTTAAGATGAGTCAAAATGAGAGAGTAAACTTTGCAAAAGATAATGTAATAGAAATAGTAAAAAAAGTTTGGTTGTTTTTATTAATAGGAATAGGATTAGGAGCTCTAATACATGGATGGGCACCGCAAGAGATGTTAGCAAAATATGCAGGGCCTAATAATCCATTTGCAGTATTAGTAGCAGTAATATTAGGAGTTCCACTTTATTCAAATGCTTTAGGAACAATACCAATAGCAGAAGCTCTTATTAATAAAGGAGTAGGAATTGGAACAGCTCTTGCATTTATGATGGCAGTAACAGCAATGTCAATGCCAGAAATGATATTATTAAGAAAAGTAATAAAACCTAAGTTAATAGCAACTTTTGTAACAATAACTGGAATAGGGATTGTATTGGTAGGGTATTTATTTAACTGGTTATTGTAAAGCTATAGAAAAAACAAAAATTATAATGGGAGGTAATGAAAATGGGAAAAAAATTACCAGAAAAATTTGCTAAATGGCATGGAGTGGATAGGACTAAAATTCCTTGGTATCCAATAGTTGATACAGAAAAATGTATTGGATGTAAATTATGTTTTGTATCTTGTGGTAGGGGTGTTTATAACTTTGATATGAAGAGTAATAAAGCAATAGTTGAAAACAAATTTCAATGTCTTGTGGGTTGTACAACTTGTGCAGCAATATGTCCAGTTGAAGCTATATCATTTCCAGATAAGGAAATAGTACATGAAATAGAAAAAGAGGAAAAAATATTAGTAAAAATACAAAAAATAGCAAAAGAGAAAAAAATTAAAATGGATATAGATAAAATAGAAAAAGAAGTATTGGAAAATATATCTAAAGCTAAAATTTCAAAAGAATATGAGATAGCTGGGCTTATAATAGGTAAAGAAATATTTAAAGAAATTTATTCAGAAATTAAAGATTGCTCTGTTGATATTGTAGATATTAATATTAAAACTTCATCATTAAGAGGAACTATAGATTTAGATGCTCCAACTGTAGCTACATTTAAAATTATATCAACAGAGATGGAGGATATAACTAAATGTGAAGATAAGATAGCAAAGTTAATAGTAAAAAATGGTATTGTAATTCTAAAAAAAGATTAAATAATATTAAAAAAATAAAAAAGAAAGAAGGGTAATAAAATGATTAAAAAAATTCAAAAGAATTTGTCAGGAAATATGTTGATATACACATTTTTAGTTATGATTGGAGGATTTGGTGTTGGATATATTTTTCCAAATGCTAAAAAATTATCTACATATATATTGCCAATAGTATTTATTATGATATATCCAATGATGATAAATATTTCATTAGCTTCTTTGAAAAAGATAAAAGGATCGACTAAACCTTTAATAGAAGCAACAATATTAAATTTTATTTATGCACCAGCTTTTTTATATATTTTGACTAGTATATTTATAGCAGATCCAAGAATAAAATTAGCTTTAATGCTTTTAGCAGTAGCACCAGCATCTAGTATGGGATTAGGATATATTGGGCTTGCAGAAGGACATATGGTAACAGGAGCTATAATTGTAGCAGTAGCATTTATCCTTTCAATTTTTGTTTATCCAATTGCAGGGAGTTATTTTGCAGCAGGAGCAAACATAGTATTGCCATTACCATTAATGTTAAAAAATTTAGGAGTAATATTAATTTTACCTTTAGCCTTAGGTATAATAACTAGAGAATTAATAATGAAAAAGCATGATGAAAAAGTATATAATAGTAAATTTAAACCTGTATTTTCAGTAGTAACATTGGCATCTTTATATCTTTTAATGTTTACAATATTTGCTTCGAAAGCAGATTTAATAATAAAAAATTACAAAGCTATAATTATGATAGCTCCAGTAGCTATAATTTATTATACTGTTACTATATTTTTTACAATATACATGAATAAAACAGTTTTAAAATTTGAATATGGTCATCATCAAGCTGTAGTATTCACAAGTGTTAGTAAAAATATTGCATTAACAATAGCAATTATAATAGCTATTTTTGGAAAAGATGGACAATATATGGCAATAGCACCAGCAATAATGTCATTATTTCAGCCAATATTTTTAATGACATATTTAAAATCAAGTGGAAAAGTAAAAAAACATTTTAATGTGTCTAAAAATTAAAGGATATTTTTTTAATTTTATCATAAGCTTGAAGTTGAGAAAAATATTCAGAATAAAGTTAGATTTGAGAGGTAAAAAAATAAAAAAAGGAGAGATTTATTATGAAAAAGAAAGAATTAAGTGAAATTAAAACAGAGGCAGCTAAAAAAACAATTACTATGCAACATGAAAAATTTGGAAAAACAATAGGAGTTAATGGATGTGCAGGAAGCTCTAATTTAGGACAAAAAAGTTTTTTCATATCAAGAGAATTGACTAAAAGATTTCCAAATGCTTTTATGAGATGTCCATTAGGATTATATCCAGAGGTAGAAGGACCAAGTCAAGTACTAATGTATGATGATTATCAAATTGTAATAGATGGGTGTAAAGGAGCTTGTCTTAGAAAAAGTTTAGAAAAGGCAGGAATAAAAATAGATTTAGCTTATGAATTAGATCATGAAGATTATATGACAGAGAAAAAAGCTGGACCACATTTTGATGAAAAGAAAATGTTGGAATTAACAGATATTATAGAAAGAGATATTAAAAAATTAATAGAAAAAGAAAATAAATGATTTTTTAAAGATTAATTAGTTTGTGATACAATAAAGGGGTGAATAAAATTGGATATAACAATATTAGGAGTTGAAAGTAGAGAATTATTAGATCTGGAAATAAATTTACTAAAAGTAATTAATAAAATAGAGAAAGATATTAATATAAAAAAAATATCTGATCCAAAAAAAATTGCTGAACGTGGAATAATGTCTGTGCCAGCTCTTATAATAAATGGAGAGCTGAAATTTTCTGGTGAGATTCCAACAGTGCATGAATTAAAAATAATTTTAAAAAATTTAAAATAGGAAGTGATTAGAGTGAATTTGAAGATTTTAGGGACTGGGTGTCCAAATTGTATTAAGTTAGAGAAAAATGTAATAGAAGCTGTAGAAAAATTAGGAATAGAGGCAGAAATAGAAAAAGTAACTGAGATAAAGGATATAATGGCATTTGGAGTAATGATGACACCAACTTTAGTTGTAGATGGAGAAGTGAAAATTATGGGAAAAATTGCAAAAGTTGATGAGATTATAAAAGTTTTGCAAAAATAAGGAAAGTAGTTTATGAAGAGGCGTGATTTATTGCGTCTCTTTTTGTATTGTGAGATTTTAGGTATATTAAATTAACAATTTATGCTTATAATATAAATAATTTAATGAAAATATAGCACTAAATATCAAGCAACTATTTTAAAATTAAAGTATAATTTCTTTATAATTAATTAAAAAAAGGAGAAATTATTATGAATAAAACAGCGATTTTTCACGAAATAGATTCAAATTATTGTTATGGAGTATCCAAAGATGAATTGTTAATAAAAATAAGAACAGAAAAAAATAATATAAAAGAGGTTGAATTATTATATGTGGATAAATTTAAATATCTATTTGCTAAGAAAAAAGAATTTAGAAATGTAAAAATGAAAAAAAGATATACAGATGATATGTTTGATTATTATGAGACAGTTATAAAATTTGATGTCTTAAGTTTAAGCTATATTTTTAAATTAAAAGATGAGAAAGAAGAAATTTTTTATGGAAATTATAAATTTTATAACGAGATAAATAAAGAAGAGGGAATAGCTTATATTCCAGAAATGTTTACAATGCCTGTTTTAGATTTTACAGATCTTTTTATTACTCCAAAATGGGCAGAAGAATCAATTGTATATCAAATTTTTCCAGAGAGATTTTATCGTGGAGATAATTATATAGAAAATAAAAACCATTTAGATTGGAATGGAAATGTAGAAAATGACAGTTATTTAGGTGGAAATTTATTAGGAATTATAGATAAAATGGAATATATTTCAGAATTAGGAGTTAATACAATTTATCTAAATCCAATATTTAAAGCAGGATATAATCATAAATATTGTACATTTGATTATTTTGAGATAGATCCTGATTTTGGGACATTAGAGCTGTTTAAAAAATTAGTAAAAAAAGCTCATAAAAAAGGAATAAAAATAATTTTAGATGGAGCATTTAGCAGTACAGGAGTTGAATTTGAACCTTTTACAGATATTTTAGAAAAAAATGAAAAATCAAAATATAGTTCTTGGTATAAGATAGATAGATATCCAGTAGAAGTAAAATCACCAGCTAATTATAAATGTTTTGCACATTTTCCGCTACTTCCAAAATTGAATTATAGCTCTTTGGAGATGCAGGAGTATATACTAAAAGTATTAAAATATTGGATAGAAGAAGCGGATATAGATGGGTGGAGATTGGATGTGGCTGATGAGATACCACATTCTTTTTGGAAAAAAGCTAGAAAAGTTATAAAAGAAGTAAAATCGGAAGCTATAATAATTGGAGAAGTTTGGTATGATAGCTCTTCTTGGTTAAATGGAGATGAATTTGATACAGTTATGAATTATCAATTTTATACAGCTACTTTAGATTATATTGCAAAAAATAAGATTAATTCTAAAGAATATGGAGAAGCAATATCTAAATATTTGGCAAAATATAAAAAACAAACTCATAAATTATTATGGAATTTAATAGGGACTCATGATACTGCAAGATTTAGTTTTTTGGCTAATGAAAGAAAAGATAAAAAGATATTAGCTTTGATTCTGCAATTTACAATGATTGGAACTCCATTAATATATTATGGAGATGAAGTAGGGCTTACAGGAGGAGAAGACCCTGATAATAGAAGGGGAATGCTTTGGGGAGATAGCCAAGATAAAGAATTATTAGAATTTTACAAAAAGATAATAAAGATAAGAAAAAATGAAAAAGCTTTATTTTTAGGAGAGATTGAGATTGAAGATAGTGAAGATAATGTTTTTCATTTTAGAAGAAAATATAATAATGATGTAATTGAAATTTATATAAATAATAGTGATAAAAATATAAATAAAATTATAGAAGGGAAATATATTGATATTTTTGATGAAAAAGAGGTTTTAGGAGAGATTGATATTCTAAAATTTGGATTTAAAATATTAAAAAAATAGAGTTGTTTTATGTGTAAAATAAAGTTATAATAAAAAATAAGCTACGCTTTATACAGTAGAGTATAAAAATTTTATCTTGAAAAATTGCATGTTTTAAAAAATGGAGTAGCTTATTTTCTGAACAAATTTATATTTACCTAATTGGGTACAATAAAAAAATAAATTTGTCAAAATTGTTTGAGAAAATCTGTAGATTCGTTCATATTTTTCAAACAAATGACTCATTAATTTT